>JBJMQN010000051.1:0-8096 GCA_045802665.1 Myxococcaceae bacterium
CACTCATACCCAACACCACCATCATCCGAAATTATCCGCTCGTCGCGCAGGCGCTGGGCGCGGGCAATCCGGTTCGCGCCCGGCAGATGCTCTGGCAGAGCGTCTATCTCGCAGCGCTGGTCACCGCCGCGCTGCTCGCGCCGCTGTTTCTCTCTCCGCTCATCCTGGTGCCGCTCGGCATCGAGCAGCCGGTGGCGGACGTCGTCCGCAGCTATCTATGGATCCGGATCATCGGGCTGTTTCCCGCGCTCGTTTACGTGGGTGCTCGGAGCTACCTGCAGGGCGTGGGCGTCACGCGGCCGCTGGTCATCTCCACGATCGCCGCGAACATCGTGAACTTCGCGCTGGATGTGCTGCTCGTGTTCGGCGGCGCGGGGCTCCCTGCGTGGATGGGCCCAGTCCGATCCATCCCCGCACTGGGCACCGATGGCGCGGCGTGGGCGACGGCGACGGCGACGCTCTGTCAGCTCGCGATTCTGATCGTCGCGGTGCGCGGCACGTCAGTCCCGGGAGGCGATCCGTCGATGATCCGGACGCTGGATCGTTCCGCCATCGCGGAAGCGCTCAAGGTCGGAGCACCGGTGGGCTTTCAGCTCGCGGCGGAGACGGGCGTCTTCGCTCTCGCCGGATTTCTCGCCGGACGGATGGGCGCGCACGCGCTCGCGGCGCATCAGATCGCGCTCACGCTCGCGTCGATGACGTTCATGGTCGCGGTCGGGCTCGGCAACGCGGGGTCGGTGCGCGTTGGGAAAGCGATCGGCGCTCGCGACGTCCCCGGCACCCGCCGAGCGGGCCTCGTCGCCTTCGCCGCCGCCGGCGGCTTCATGACGTTCAGCGCGCTCATGTTCTGGGCCTTCCCCCGGCAGATCACGCTGCTGCTCACGGACAAGGAGGATCTCATCCTGTCCGCCATCCCGCTGATGACGGTCGCGGCGGCGTTTCAGATCTCAGATGGGCTGCAGGCGGTGGGCTCGGGCGTGCTTCGCGGAGCGGGGGACACCACGTTCGCGTTCCTCGCCAACGTCGCCGGGCACTGGCTCGTGGGATTGCCGGTCGCGCTCATCTTCGGCGTGTGGCTCGGCTACGGCGTCGTCGGGCTCTGGATCGGCCTCGCGACCGGACTGTCCGCCGTCGCCGCCGCGCTGTTCGCCCGGTTCTACGTGCGTTCGCGCAGAGCGATAGCGCCGCTCGAGTCTTTCACTTCTTCTTCTTCGGCTCGGCCGTCTTCTGACCCTTCTTGAAGACCTCCACCTTGCCGCTGCCGCCGGCGAGCATCCCGTTCGTCATCCCCTTGATCGGCGACTGCCCGGGCGGATGGTAGATGACGCGCATCTGTTTTCCGGAGGGAAGCGCGGCGGACGTCGCGTCCACGAGCACGTAGACAGTGTTCTCTTCGCTCTGCACGCGATCGGTGTCGTGGCGGTTGTCGAGCTCCGTCAGCACCTCGCCTTGCTCCACTCCCGTTGCGTCGCTGCCGAACGTGCGGACCTTCGCGCGCAGCATCACGTCCGCGCTCTTCTCCTTGTAGTCGCGCACGCCCTGCACGTTCACGGACAGATCCGCGCCCGTCTCCGCCGCCTTCGGCCCGAGCTGCAGTCCCGTGCTGGTGCTGTTATCGGTATCGACGAACAACGTCACGTTCGCGCAGCGGTTCTTGCACTCGTCGCCCCACGGCATCCGGTTGAAGACGAGCTTGAAGGCGATGTCGCTGCCCTGAGGCGCGACCGTCACCTCCGTCGCGACGGGCCGTTCATCCTCCTCCTCGGCGGGCGCTTTGTAGTTGAGCGTGGGCTTGGCGAAGGCGGAAGCGGAGAGCAGCGAGACGGACAGAAAGGCGATGCGTGCGTTCACGACCGGAGATTCAACCGGAGCGCGACGCTGTGCTCAAGCGGCGAACGCGGTTAGAAACACGCCGATGCGAAGCTGGGTCCTCATCGCGATGCTCGCGCTCACCGGCTGCCACAAGCCCACGGCACCGAACGAGACTCCGCCGATGCAAACGGCCCCGAAGAAAGAGGCCGTGAGTGTGGCGGACTCGGGAACGGCCCGGGTGGGATGCCGCGACAGCCCGCGCACCGTGACAGCTGACGCCGGGCTCGAGGCTTTCGAAGGGTTCTCCGGAGACGAAAAGCAGTTCGCGTTCTCCAGCTACAGCGAGGGCGCCGGGGCATCCCTGCTCACCGTCATCGAAGCGCCGAACAAGATGGTGAACCGGATCACGCTCGGCGGGGACAAGGACGAGATCGAAGCGACGAAGCTCATCAACGCCGGAAAATTCGACGCGGCCGGCTACGTCTCCGATTTCGATTTCAAGCTGGAGGGAACGGCGGTGCACGTGTTCTCGCACGGCGTGGAGCTCTGGAAGGGCGAGCCGTTCGGAGCACAGGGCGCGGGCAACGTCCGCATCGAGCCGTGGGGATGCAGCCGCAGCAGGACGCACGGCGCGATTGCGGCGACGGTCTCCAGCGGCACCGAGTTCGGCGACATCCACACCTTCGTGATCTTCGAGCTCCCGGAGGCGCGCTGATGGCGTACGTGAAGCAGCTGCAGCTGGGGCCGATGAAGAACTTCGTCTACCTGGTGGGCCCTGCGGACGGCTCGGAAGTGACGGTGATCGATCCCGCGTGGGATGTGGACGCGATCCGGAAGGCCGCCGCCGCCGACGGCAAGACGATCACCTCCGCGATCGTCTCGCACTGCCACGGCGATCACACGAACGGCATCCCGGAGCTGCTTCGGGGCGGCGACCTCCCCGTCTACGCGAACGAGAAGGAAGTGGCGTTCTCCGAGGAGCTGCGCCGGATGGGCGGAGATGCGTTGCGGCCTTCGAAGCCCGGCGACACGGTTCAGGTCGGCAACCTTCAGCTCAAGCTGCTTCACACGCCGGGTCACACGCCCGGCAGTCAGTGCGTGCACACGGGCGAGGCTGTCGTCTCGGGCGACACGGTGTTCGTGAACGCGTGCGGCCGGTGCGATCTCAAGGGCGGCAACCCGGACGACATGTACCGGAGCATCAACCAGGTGCTGCTCGCGCTGCCGGAAACGACGACGCTATTGCCCGGTCACGATTATGGGGACGTGCCTGTCTCGTCGCTCGGCCGCGAGAAGGCGCAGAATCCGTACTTTCAGTTCCACGATCTGACGGAGTTCGTCACCTTCCGGATGCGCCCGCGCAAGTAGCGGGGATCACTCCGGCCGTGGCTCCAGACGACGCGCACTGAGTCGCGCGGGTTTCGCGGTTCACGTCTGACCTGAGCACTGCCGTGCTCGCTTTTGACTACCGTCGCGCACCCCTGCCGACATGCTTCTGTAACCTCGCGGCGACACTCGGGAAATGGTCCGAAACCCTGTGCGGAAACCGCCGATAAACGAATCACCAAGGGGAGTCACCACAATGAAAGTTCTCCAGCACCGCGTCACCAGTGGCCAGGCGAAAGAAGTGAAGGCAGAGCTCAAGACGCTCGCCAACCGCGCCGTTTCCACCAACGTTCTGAACCTCGGCGACACCGGCAATGCGGTGAAGGCGCTGCAGAACCTGCTCCGCGGCGTCGGCGCGTACACCGGCCCCGTCAGCGGCACGTTCGACGCGGCGACCGAAGCGGCACTGAAGGGTTTCCAGGGCGCGAAGAAGCTGACTGCGTCCGGCGCGCTCGACAAGAAGACGTACGCGGCGCTGAAGAGCCAGCAGCTCTTCCTCAAGAAGGGCAAGGCGTTCGCTCAGGCGGCGCACGTCGGTCAGCGCGGCGGCGACATCCTCGCGGCCGAGAAGAAGCTCGCGAAGCTCGGCTTCCTCAATGCGAAGAACGTGGACGGCACCTTCGACGCCGCCACCGCCAAGGCCGTCGAGCGCTACCGCAAGGCGGACCACGAGGTCCCGGACAAGGGCCACGCGATCGGCAACAAGTTCTACAGCGAGCTGTCGAAGGCCTCGAACGGCTACGAGCACGCGAACTACCGCAAGCGCGACGTGACCAACGCGAAGGGCGTGAAGCAGCACAAGCGCCTCGACGACCTGACCACGAAGACGGTGGGAAGCAAGCCGGTGACGGTTGGCTCCAAGGGCCGCGCGGTCCTCAACATCGAGAAGCACCTCGAGGCGGCGGGCTACGAGATCGGCAACCCCAGCACCACGTTCGGCTCACGCAGCGCGGCGGCGGTGAAGGCGTTCCAGCGTCACGCGGGCCTGCCCCAGACGGGTGAGGTGGACGGCAAGACCTGGAGCAAGCTGAAGGGCGCGCTGTTCGCCGCGACCACCGGCACCACGCCGACGCAGAGCAAGGGCGAGAAGGACGGCTCGGTGCTGCGCACGGAGAAGCTGCTCAAGAAGCTCGGCTACAAGGGCGTCAAGGCGGACGGGCTCTACGACGGCAAGACGGCTGCGGCGGTGAAGAAGTTCCAGAAGAAGCACCACATCAAGCAGACCGGCAGCGTCGGGTCCGGCACGATGAAGGCGATTCAGAAGGAAGTGAAGAAGCAGAGCGGCGGCGCGTTCGCGCAGCGCGTGCTCAAGCTGGCGCGCAGCCAGATGGGCAACGGTGAGTCTCCTCCGGGCAGCAACAACCAGAAGTACTCGCACTTCTTCGGCCGCGGGAACGAGCCGTGGTGCGCGGACTTCGTGAGCTGGTGCTACACGAAGTCGGGCAAGAAGCTGAACATCCCGTACACGCCGACGCTGTTGCAGTACATGAAGAACAACGGCACCTACAACCGCCACAACCCGAAGCCGGGCGAGATCGTGATCTTCGACTGGCACCCGGGCAGCGGCGTTCCGGCCGAGCACACGGGCCTCGTCGAGAAGGTCTACCGGAAGAACGGGCAGCTCTACATCCAGACCATCGAAGGCAACAACGGTGACCGCGTGCGCCGCCGCAACGTCCCGGTGAGCTGGTCGATGATCGCGGGCTTCGGCACGGTGAAGTAGCCCGCCGTTGAGCGATCTGAGTTGAGCGTCGTGCGGGGGGCCTTTCGAGGTCCGTCCCGCTCGATGCGTTTTTGAGGGTCAGAGCTTTCGCAGCGCCAGCGGCGGCATGCTCAGGGCGCTGCCACTTCGTCCTTTGCGGAGGCTCCACCAGAGCGAGAGCCCCAGCACGGCGACCGACGCTGCGGACCAGAGCACGGCCCAGATCAGCGCGGGGATGTACGTGATGTTCGCGAGCAGCGCGGCGTCCGACTGGCGGCTGTCCCAGTGCCAGAGATCGTCTCGCAGATCGAACAGCGCGTAGAGCGCGGTGAACGCTCCGAGGAAGAGGTTGACGACCTCGGTCACGCCTTTGGGCAGCACGCGCGCGAGTAGGCCGATCACCACCGCGCTGCCCAGGCAGAAGATCCGCGTGAAGCCGTTGCCCGCGTAGATGACGCCCACCACCAGCAGCCAGATGGCCATCGCGTAGAGCACGGCCTTCTGCGCCTTGAAGCGGAAGGTGAGGAGGATGAGGAGCGCGCCGGCGATCGCGGAGCCCACGTAGCCGCCGGAGTAGGTGAGCACCTGCGTGAAGAAGCTCGCGCGCTCCATGGAGAGGCAGTGGCCGGACTGGTCCGCGGAGATGACGATCTCCTTCACGCTCCCGCCTGAGATGAGCGACGCCACCGCGTGCCCGCTCTCGTGCATCGCGACGACGAGCAGCTTGAGCGGCACCAGAAACGGCTGATTCCAGAAGAGCACGCCCACGGCGATGCACGCCGTCAGAGCGACGATCCGCTTTGCATCGAGAGTGGCGCCGGTGGCGGTCTGCATGGCTGTAAGCCCCCAGCAAGTATGGGGCTCACAGCTACAACGTCAAAACAGCCGGAAAGTTCCCGACGGACTACAGACCCGGAACTCCGGTGTGGCCGCAGAAGACATCCCGGGCGAGCCCATTCGCGTACGCCTGCAGCCGTGCGGAAAGCGATCGCAGCGCCGGGTAGTCCCGCGTGAGCTCGGACCACTCGCGCTGGGAGAGGAGCAGCAGCGTGCTCGCCTCGGAGGCGTGGATCTTCATCCGCGACGGCATGCCGAGGAACGCGGAGGTGAGTGCCACGAACTGGCCAGGGAGCAGCTCGTACACGGTGGCGACCTGCCCGGACTTCGACTTCTCCTCGAGCAGCAGCTTTCCGGAGACCAGCACGGCCATCAGGTTACAGACTTCGCCGGGGTGCACGAGGACCTGTCCGCCCTCGAGGAACCGCTCCTTGAACCGGGCGATCATCATCCCGCGCGCAATGGAGTCCACGTCGGTGAAGAGGCGGCTGGACCCGAGGAATCCCTCGAGGAGCCGCTCCTTGTAGACGTTGAAGAGCCGGCGGCGCAGGTCCTCGTCGCGTTCGACGAGCGCATTGAATGCAGAGGACGGAATCTCGAGCACGGACGCTTCGCCGATGGCGCGGACGCACGCGGCGCGCTTCTGCCCGGAGTAGAGGCCGAACAGCCCGATCGCCTCGCCGCGGCCGATGTGGCGGAGCGCGACCTCGCGGCCGTTGCCACGGCGGAGCACTTCCACCGCGCCATCCAGCACCACGTAGAACGACTGCGCGTCCTCGCCCTCGCGGAACAGGTAGTCGTGCGCGTTGACGCTGCCCTGCCGTGCGAGCTTCGCCAGAGCATCCAGCTCCTCCGGCTTCACGTTCGCGAAGAGGCTGACGCGCCCGAGCGCCTCGCGCGCGATCTCGTGGTCCGCGGTGATGCTCGCGCCAAGGCCGGCCGCATGCTCTCCAGACAGAAAGCCGCCCTGCATCGCGAGCACGTCTTCGTCCGAGACGACGAGCTCCGCCTGACGCAGCTCCTGCTGGTAGGACAGCCATACGTCCAACGGCACCAACGCGGGGCGCTGCGAGGGCTCTTCGACGGGGATGGCGATGCGACCGACGGCGCTGGCTTTCACCATAGGGCGCGCACTGTGTAGGGAAAGCGTCCACCTCGTCAAGTGGCGGAAACACCGGAGGAACAAGCCGGTTGCGCCGGATGTATGAAGCGGTCCGATGAGCGAAGTGACCCCGCCCGAGCTCCCCGTTTTTCAGGCTGACGAGAAGGTCTGTGGCAACTGCAAGCTGTGGTCGCCGCACTCGACGGATCACCGCGGCTGGGTGGGGCCGTGCCGCCTTCAGGCGCAGCGCGGACTGTTCCCGCCTTCAGCGCCGATCTGCGATGCGTTCGTGACGAAGGGCAGCGCGGCACAGGTTCAGAAGAACGACGTCGAACGAAGCGCGCGCCGCAATGTGGCGAAGAGCATCGCGCCCACGGTGGTGCGCAAGCAGCGGGATCCGAACGAGCAGATCGATCTGGGAGGAGAGGCGATGACGCGCCAGGAGCTGATGGAGATCTTCCGCGAAGCGATGTCCGACGGAGCGGTGACGGAAGCGCCGGCGCTCGCGGGCAAGTGGGAGGGCGGGGTGATTCAGATCATCCCCGGGAAGACCGACCTGCAGGCGAAGGAGCTCCCCATCGACGCGCTCTTCCACAAGATCGTGATGGCGCGAGATCGGCTCCGGACGCTGGAGCAGAAGATCAACGGCCACCCGAAGCTGAGCGACGCCGAGAAGGTGGAGATGCAGTCGTACATCACGCGCATCTACGGCTCGCTCACCACGTTCAACGCGCTCTTCCGCGACAAAGACGACTACTTCACCGGGCAGAAGGGTGACGAGTAGCGGAAGTCGCTACTCGACCTCGGTGATGTCGGCGGTGCTCGGTGCGTGCGACCGGATCACGAGCCAGCCCGCGATGATCCCCGTCGCGAGCACCAGCAGCACCGTGATGAGCAGCCGCCGTCGCCGCCGCCAGCGGATCTTCTCCGCGAGCGGATCGCGCTTTCTGCGTCGCGGCCGCGCCTCCGCTCCGGTTGATTGCTCGGGCGAAGCCAACGGCGAAGCAGCGGCGTTCAGCGAAGGCGGCGGCGCGCTCTGTCCTCCGGCCGGCGGCGGAACCGGGACCTGTACCTCGCCGCTCCTGGCCCTCCTCGGAGGACGGCCGTTGCTCAGCTGCCGCGTCCCGCACTCGTCGCAACGCCAGGCGCGGACTCCGGTCGTCAGCTTGAGCCACCGCTCCTTCGCGGTCCTCATGCGCGAGCGGTGAAGGCGCGCGGAGCCGCAACGTTCGCAGGTGAGAGGGCGTGCTTCGGCGG
>JBJMQN010000052.1:0-4906 GCA_045802665.1 Myxococcaceae bacterium
AACGTCGCGACGGCGGAAGGAACGAAGGCGCTGATTGAAGCGGGCGTGGACGCGGTGAAGGTGGGCATCGGTCCGGGATCGATCTGCACCACGCGAGTGGTAGCGGGCGTCGGCGTGCCGCAGATCACCGCGGTGGATGACTGCGCGAAAGAGGCGGACAAGCACGACGTGCCCATCATCTCGGACGGCGGGATCAAGTATTCGGGCGATGTGGTGAAGGCGCTGGCGGCGGGCGCGTCGACGGTGATGATCGGCTCGCTGTTCGCGGGGACCGAAGAGGCGCCGGGCGACGTGATCCTGTACCAGGGCCGCAGCTACAAGAGCTACCGGGGCATGGGATCGATCGGCGCGATGAAGACTGGATCGAAAGACCGCTACTTCCAGGCCGACGTCGAGAGCGAGATGAAGCTGGTGCCGGAGGGAATCGAAGGGCGTGTGCCGTACAAGGGCTCGCTCGCGATGAACGTGTTCCAGATGGCGGGCGGAATCCGCAGCGGCATGGGGTATCTCGGCTGCAAGACGATCGATGAATTGCGCAAGAACGCCCGCTTCGTGCGGATCACCGCGGCCGGGCTCAAAGAGAGCCACGTGCACGACGTGATCATCACGGAAGAGGCTCCGAACTACCGGATGGAGTAGCGGCTACTTGTTCTTCTTCCGGCCGCCGCCCGTCTCGCCCTGCGGCTCCACGCGCTTCTCGGCGGAGGCGACTCGCGACAGGAGCTGATCCTTGTCGTCCGGCGAGAGCACTTCGATCGCCTGCTTGAGCGTCCCGAAGTCCAGGCGCGCGACCTTCACCGTCGTGCCGCCCTTCACTTCGTCGACGACCGGCACCTCCACCAGATCGCGGATGTAGCGTTCGAACTCCACGCGCACGTCAGCGGTCTGCTGGATGCACGTGTCCTTCGCGCCCACGATCTCCTGCGAGCCCTCTTTGTACGAGAGGTCAGGGTTGCGGCTCATCGCCTCTTCGAACGTCTGCGTCTTCTTCTGCAGTGACTGGTACAGGTCGATGTACGAGAGCACTCGATCGGTCTCAGGCCGCGTATCGGAGCGCGCCTTCGCGAGATCCTCGTCGATGTTCTTGCAGTTGATCTTCGCCAACGCCTCGGCGTCCGGCGCGTCTTTCGTCGGTCCGCCCTGCGTCTCGCGATCGAGCCGCTCCTCGCTGGAGATCTCCTTCGGACAGCCGGTGAGCGTGAGGGCGGTCAACGCGACGAGGGCGGCGAGGAGGCGCATTCTTCGTTCTCTCCGGAGACGGCAGAGCAGGCGATTCCTGCTCGCGAGCGACGGGGAAATCCCCTTGGCTTCTCAGGGTTTTGTAGCGATAAGCCCCGCGCCGGTCAACGAGTGAACACGAACGAATTCGCATGGACATCCACGCTGAAAAGATCCTGATCCTCGACTTCGGCAGCCAGTACACGCAGCTCATCGCCCGCCGCGTTCGAGAGCTCGGCGTCTACTGCGAGATTCACCGGCCGGATCTCCCTCTGGCCCAGATCAAGGCCTACGCCCCGCGCGGCATCATCCTCTCCGGCGGCCCGATGTCCGTCGAAGCCCCCGGCGCGCCGTTCTGCGATCCCGGCATGTTCCCCTGGGCTTCGGACGGTGGCGTGCCTGTCCTCGGCGTCTGCTACGGGCTGCAGCTCATGTCGAAGGTGCTGGGCGGCAAGGTGGACAAGGCCGCGCACCGCGAGTTCGGTCCGGCGGAGATCGATGTGGTGGAGGCGCGGGGGCCGCTCGCGAAGTTCAAGCAGGGAGATCGGATCAAGGTCTGGATGAGCCACGGCGATCGCGTGGAGGCGATCCCGCCCGGCTTCGTCGCGATCGGGAAAACGTCGTCGGCGCCGTTCGCCGTCATCGCCCACGCGAGCAAGCCGATGTACGGCGTGCAGTTCCACCCCGAGGTCGTCCACACGCCTCAGGGCAAGGAGATGCTCAAGGCCTTCCTCGACGAGTGCAAGGTCAGCTTCAGCTGGAGCATGAAGGGCTTCGCGGAGGAGGCGATTGCCGCGATCCGCAAACAGGTCGGCGGGGGCAGGGTGGTGTGCGGCCTCTCCGGCGGCGTGGACTCCACCGTCGCGGCGCTGCTGATTCACCGGGCGATCGGCGAGCAGCTCCAGTGCATCTTCGTCGACAACGGCGTGCTCCGCACCGGCGAGCGCGAGCAGGTCGAAGCGCTCTTCACCGGCCGCTTCCACGTGCCGCTCAAGACGATCGACGCGCGCAAGCGGTTCCTCGACAAGCTCGCCGGCGTCAGCGATCCGGAGAAGAAGCGGAAGATCATCGGCCGCGAGTTCATCGCCGTGTTCGAAGAGGCGGCGAAGAGCCCGGAGCTGCAGGACGCGCAGTTCCTGGCGCAGGGGACGCTCTATCCGGACGTGATCGAGTCCGTCTCGTTCAAGGGCCCCTCCGTCACGATCAAGAGCCATCACAACGTGGGCGGTCTGCCCGAGGTGATGAAGCTCAAGCTCGTGGAGCCGCTGCGCGAGCTCTTCAAGGACGAAGTCCGCGCGCTGGGCCGTGAGCTGGGCCTGCCGGACGAGATGATCAGCCGTCAGCCCTTCCCGGGGCCGGGCCTGGCGATTCGGGTGCTCGGCGATCTCACCGAAGAGAAGCTCAACATCGTCCGCGCCGCAGACGTGATCGTGCAGGACGAGATCAGAGCAGCGGGCCTCTACAAAGAGCTCTGGCAGGCGTTCGCCGTGCTGCTCCCGGTGCAGAGCGTGGGCGTCATGGGCGACGAGCGCACCTACGAATGGACGTGCGTGCTTCGCGCCGTCACCTCGGTCGACGGCATGACCGCTGACTGGGCTCGGCTGCCGCATGAGCTGCTCGCTCGGATCTCGAGCCGGATCATCAACGAGGTCCGCGGCATCAACCGCGTCGCCTATGACATCTCGAGCAAGCCGCCCGCGACGATCGAGTGGGAATAAGCACGCTTTGAGAGTGTGCAGGCCGTTGCACAGGGCGGGAAACATCAGCCCTGCGGGGCTCGTTGAACTGCTTTACGTCCCATCGGCTTTCGGGCCATGGTTTATGCCTTACCCGGAGAGTGCTTTTGCTTCGACATTCCGCTGATGTCCGCACGATCGCGTACCTGCTGCTGACCGCCTCGCTTTCGATCGTGCAGTGGAACCTGGGTCACGTCTCGCTGCCCCTCTATGCCCTGTCGCTGTTCATGGCGGTCACCACCGCCGTCATCAGCCACAACCACAACCACCTGGGCATCTGGAAGTCGCGCGGGATGAACCTCGTCACCAGCTACGTCATCTCGATCTATTACGGCTACCCGGCGATCGCGTGGGTGCCGACGCACAACCAGGTCCACCACAAGCTGAACAACAAGGAAGGCGACAGCAGCCGTTCGCCCAAGTACTTCAAGCGAAACCACCTCTTCGCGTTGCTCGTCTATCCGACGCTGACCGGCATGGCGCAGACGCCGGAGATCTTCGCGTACATCCGCGATCTCGGTAAGCGGGACCGCAAGGCGTACTGGATGGCGATCTCCGAGTTCGTCGTCTTCTTCGGCTTCATGGCGGCGATGTTCCTGCTCTCGTGGAAGAAGGCCCTGCTGTTCTTCCTCATCCCGCAGCAGTTCGCGCTCTTCACGATCCAGGTCTTCAACTACGTGCAGCACGTCGAGGCGGACGAGAACAGCAAGTGGAACCACTCGCGGAACTTCGTCTCGCCGGTGCTCAACGCGCTGCTCTTCAACAACGGCTTCCACACCGTGCACCACCAGAAGCCGGGCGTGCACTGGAGCCAGACCCCCGCGCTTCACGCCGAGGTCGCGAAGAACATCCACCCCGCGCTGCTCGTGAAGAGCTGGTGGGGGTTCATGATCTACACGTTCCTGCTGCGCCCGCTGATCCCCGGAGCGAAGGCGCCTGTGCTCACTGAGATGAGCGCCGCGGATGCTTCGACCGAGCCGGTCGCGCAGAACAACGACGGCGCTGAGCTCGCGGCGTAGAGCTCCGTCGGTTCGGTGGGCGAACAGCGCGAACGCGTCCCGCTCATCGCGCGGTCAGCGCATGCAGGATCGCCGCACGGTGATCCGGATCCTTCTCGCTGAGCTCCACGATCCGGTTGCTCTGATCGACCGTGAGGAGCCATTCGAACGGCTCGTCGCCGCCGTAGAAGAGCTGCAACTTGGTGGGGCCGTTCGGAAGGTTCGTCGGGCGGATCGGCGACGCCGAGCCGATCAGCTCCAAGCGATCCACCATCTGCGCCCTCGGCTCCGCCTCTCCGAACGCGTCCGCGATCGCGCTGAGCAGGGCGTCGCTCTCAGGCCCGGAACGAATCAGCGCCACGCGCACTTCGCGCAATGCTCCCGGCGCATCGTCCGCGATCTCGACCGTCATCCCCACGCGCTGGCCGTGGTGCATCGCGTGAAAGATGATCGCCACGCCGCCGCCCTCGCGCCGGGCGATCGCGTCGATCTCGAACGTCAGATCCGCCAACCCCTCGGCGGCGTTCTTCAGCAGCTCAACGGGTGCTCCGCTCATCCGGCGCGGAGTTTCTGCCTCCTCCGGCATCCGCTCAACCATCCGTCAGTGAAGTGAACGGTCGAGCGGTGCGCCGCACCCATTCGGCATCACTTCCATTGTGGAAGTAGCGCCGGCGGAGTCAGGGCAGTCCGCTACGGCTTCGACTGGTCCTTCTGCATTTTATCCATGGACCCGCTGCCACCGGTTCCAGGCTTCGGCTGTTCCTGGAAGATGTACGCGCGCCCCGCCGCGGCCTTCCAGGTTCCGCCCTCGTTCTGCAGCACCGCGGTGAAGTGGATGTCTTTGGTCTTTCCCTTCTCGCCCGCGAAGTTCTGGATGTGCTGGGTCAGGTCCGCCACGGCCACATCTGAGCTCAGCGTCTGAACTGATCCCACGTCAGAGCGGAGCGTGGTGCC
>JBJMQN010000053.1:0-3506 GCA_045802665.1 Myxococcaceae bacterium
ACGATCTGCGACTCGTCGAGCTTGTCCTTGTTGATGACCTTGGACTCGATCATCTCGTGGTACAGGTCATTGCCTTCGCGGGTGCGCTCGCCGACGCCGGCGAACACCGAGAAGCCGCCCTTCTCCACGGCCAGGTTCCGGATGAGCTCCATCAGGAGCACCGTCTTGCCGACGCCGGCGCCGCCGAACAGGCCGATCTTGCCGCCGCGGGTGTACGGGGCGAGCAGGTCGATGACCTTGATGCCCGTCTCGAACATCTGAATCTTCATGTCCTGATCAGTGAAGTTCGGAGGCTGGCGGTGAATGGGCAGCATCTTCACGGAGGCCACCGGGCCGCGCTCGTCCACCGGCGCGCCGACGACGTTCAGAATGCGCCCCAGCGCCGCCTTGCCCACCGGCACCGAGATGGGCGCGCCCATGCTCTTCACCGGCTGGCCGCGGGAGAGGCCGTCGGTGGAGTCCATGGCGATCGCTCGCACGGTGTTCTCACCGAGGTGCTGCGCGACCTCCAGAGTCAGGTTGTCCGGCTCGTTGTTGATCGAGGGGTTTGAGACCTTGAGCGCGAAGTAGACCTCGGGCAGCGATCCGGGCGGGAACTCCACGTCGATGACGGGACCCAGAACCTGCGTGATGCGTCCGACCTGTTGAACGTTGGCAGCCATGTGTCTCTTTGGGGTGTGTCGGGGGTTTGTAGGGTTACTTCAAAGCTTCCGCGCCGGAGACGATCTCCATCAGCTCCTTGGTGATCAGGGCCTGGCGCGAGCGGTTGTAGAAGAGGGTGAGGCGGCCGATCATGTCGCCCGCGTTCTTGGTCGCGTTCTCCATCGCGGACATCTGCGAGCCCTGGAAAGCGGCGAACGACTCCAGCATCGCGCGCAGCACCTTGATGTTCAGCGCCTGCGGGATGAGCTTCTCCAGCACCGCGTCACGCGAGGGCTCGTACACGTAGTCGATGCCCGCCGCCGCGGCCGCGTTGCCGGTGCCCGTCGTGTTCGTGAGCGAGAGCGGCAGCATCTGCACGACGACCGGCTTGATGTTGATGGCCGAGTAGAACTCGTTGTACGCGAGGAACACCGCGTCCACGTCGCCCTTGCGGAAATCTCCGGAGAGCTCCTTCGCGATCTCGGACGCGGTGACGTGGTTGGTCTTGCTGAAGTAGCCCTCGTAGTAGCGGCGGATGTTCACGCCCGCGCGCTTTCTGAAGAACTCGTTGCCCTTGCGGCCGATGACCGAGAGGCGGATCTGCCCGTAGACCTTCTCGTTCTCGAAGATGAACCGGTTCACGCGGCGGAACAGGTTCGAGTTGAAGCCGCCGGCGAGGCCGCGGTCCGAGGAGAAGACGACGATCTCGGCGCTCTTCACCGGACGGCTGACCATCAGCGGATGAGCGAGCTCACCCTCGGCGCGCGTGGCGAGGTCCGCGATCATCGCGTCCAGCGTCTGCGCGTACGGGCGGGCCGCGACGATGGCGTCCTGAGCGCGGCGCAGTTTTGCGGCGGCGACCATCTTCATCGCCTTGGTGATCTGCTGGGTATTCTTCACCGAGCGGATGCGCATGCGGATATCGCGGAGCGAAGCCATTGCGGATTTGTGTCCTGTGGGTTTCCCCGAAAAAAGGCGGCGCACCCTAGGCTTGGGTAACGCGGCCGGTCAACGACGGAAAAGACCCATCGGACGGCAGCGAATAGAGCCGGAAATCCTCGTGAGAAGCCCGCGCCGACGCGTGGGTCTCCGTGCCTCCTCGCCTGCCGCTCAACCGCGCTGATGAGCCACCCCTGCGGACATGGCCGGGAGGACACACCTCTCTGATCATGAGTCCCCGAGCGCGACGACAGAGGAAGGACGACCAGGACGCCCGCACGCCGGGTGAGATTGGTCTCCAGGAGCCGAAGAGCGAAGAAACGCAGGAGCTGACCGGAGCAGACGCCGCTCCCGACGAGGCCGAATACGGCAGCGCGGGCAATGGCGCGGATCCGTTCGAAGCGGATTTGTCCGGGGCGAAGCCATGGCTGGAGGCGGTAGAGCCCGGCTCCGAGGGGCAGGATGTTGCCCCGGATCGCGTGGATCGCTACAAAGAGCTGGAGCGTCAGGCCGGCGCTGAGGAGGACGAGGAGGAAGAAGACGAGGATCGCGAGATCACCGCCCGCCCCTCCGAGCACTCCGAGCCGGACTTCTCGCAGCTCCCCTGAATGAGCGCGCTTCTGCCGGTCGTGGGCGTGGTGCTGATCGGCGCCGCGCTCTACGACATTTTCCACACGCTCTTTCACCCCATGGGGCACGGCAGCCTCTCGGGCTTCGTGATGAAGGCGGTGTGGAAGCTGAGTCGGGCGCTGGCGAAGCACTACCACCGGATCATCTCGATCGCGGGCGCGATGCTCTTCGGGTCCGCGATTCTCCTCTGGAGCACGATGCTCTGGCTGGGCTTCGCGCTGATCTTCACGCCGCTGAACCATTCCGCGGGGAGCACGGACGCGCCGCCGTTCGTGGACGCGCTGTATCGGTCAGCGTGTTTTCTGACGACGTTCAGCGCGGAGGTGCCGTTCGAGCACGCGCATCCGTGGGCGCGGCTGCTGGTTCCGCTCGAGAGCGCATTCGGACTGATGGTGGCGACGGCGAGCATCAGCTGGGTGATGGCGATGCAGCCCATCCTCCGCCACCGCCGCGGCTTCGCCCATGGGATGCGGGCGGTGTTCGACGCGATGGACGACGAGGGCGGCGTGTCGCAGGTGCCCGCTTCGGAGCTCGCGGACGCGCTGGGGAGGATCGCTCGGGAGCTTCTGCAGATCCGCTCGGACCTTCGCCACACGCCCGGCGCGTACTACTTCCACGCCGAGGACGAGCAGATGTCCGTGCCGGCCATTCTGCCGAGGCTGCTGGAGTTCGCCCGGGCCGCGATGGAGCGGCCTGAGCCAGAGGTCAGAATCCGCGCTCGCATGCTGCTGCGTTCGTTGGACAATCTTGCAGCGACCGTTCGCGAGAACTACCTCGAGGACGCGCCGAAGTACGAGCGGCCCGAGAAGACCGTGGCGCGTTGGCGCAGAGATCACCTCAAGGCGTGAACCTCAGCTTTCGATGCCGTCCGCCGTGAGCTGCTCCGCCGTCGCGGGGAGCGAGAGCGTTCCTTCCGGCGCGTCGTACCAGCCCGGATCCGCGTTGCCGTTGAGCGCCTTCCTCACTTTGAAGACGGAGAACATCCCGCCCATCGTGATGACGTCGTGCTTGCCGCGTCCACCGACCATGGGAATCGAGTTCTCCGGCACCGCCATTCCCATCTGCGCCATCTCGCCCATCCCGCTCTGGCCCATCGTCATGTAGCCGGGCAGCACTCTCCGAGCGCGTTCGTCGAGGCCGTCCGGTTTGACGCCGATCATGTTCGGGAAGCCGTGGCCCATCTGGTTCATCACGTGATGGGTCATGTGGCAGTGCAACGCCCAGTCGCCCGGCTCGTCGGCCACGAATTCGATCGTGCGCGTGCTGCCGACCGGGACGAGGACGGTCGTCTCCGG
>JBJMQN010000054.1:0-7267 GCA_045802665.1 Myxococcaceae bacterium
CGGCATGTTCACCTGGCAGGTGGAGGCGGTGCTCGAAGGGGCGAAGCCGGACGCGTACTTCGTTCCGGTGGCGATCGATTACGAGAAGGTCGTCGAGTCCGGCAGCTATTCGAAGGAGCTCGCGGGCGGAGAGAAGAAGGCGGAGAACCTGACCGGCCTGCTCAAGGCGACGAAGGTGCTCGCGTACAACTACGGGCGCATTCACCTCTCGTTCGATCAGCCGATTTCGCTCGTGGAGTTCATGAAGGCGCGCGGTCTCACGCCAGGGCAGCCGATCTCCGACGATCAGAAGAAGGCGCTGGTCCGAGCGCTGGGCAACCGCGTGATGTACGGCATCAGCACGGTCTCCACGGTGACGGCGCACGCGCTGGCGTCCACGGCGCTGCTCGCGCACAGGCGGCGCGGACTGGACTCGTTCGAGTTCACCGAACGCGTCGTGTTCCTGCGGCAAATCGCGGCGGAGGACGGCGCGAAGCTCAGCAAGCAGATGGAGGACGCGCCGTCGGATCCGACCGTGCTCGGGCCGATGCAGGACGCGATGCGGACGTTCATCGACGACGAGATGGTGTCCGCGCAGGAGGTCCGCGACGAGTTCATCTACCGCGCTGAGGACAGCCGCCGCGCCGAGCTGTCGTTCTACAAGAACACGCTGATGAACCTCGTCGTCGGGCGGTCGCTGGTGGCGAACGCGCTGCTGTTCGATCTCGGGCTCGCGACGGTGGATTCGGTGAAGCAGCGCGCGCTGTTCCTCTCACGCCTGTTCAAGTTGGAGTTCATCTACCGCACGGGCGCGACGTTCGACGTCATCTTCGAGGACATGCTGGAGAAGCTCGTGCGCGGCGGGCTCATCACCCGGCCGGATGATCAGATCATCTCGGTGGCGCCGGAGGCTCACGCGCGGCCGCATCTGGAATTCCTCGCGGACCTGCTGCGCGATTATCTGGAGGCGTACCTGCTCGCGGCGATGACGTTGGAGGACGTCGCGGCGGGGGCGGTCACCGACAAGAAGACGTTCGTGAAGGTCGCGCTGGAGACGGGGCGCGTGGAGTTCCTCGCGGGAAGGATCTCGGCGGCGGAGTCGCTGTCGCGCACGACGATCGAGAACGCGCTGGCGTACCTGCTGGATCAGAAGCTGCTGGTGGAGAAGGACAAGAAGCTGGAGCTCGGCGCTGCGATGAAGGATGGCAAGGCGCGCTCGGAGCTCGCCGGGGAGATCCGGTCATTCCTCAAATCAGAACGCTGAGCGCGCGCGACTCGAGCTTCGAGCATGCCGCCTCGTCGGCGTACACGCTGAAGCGCGGATGCTTTCGGAGCAGTGAGGCCGGGATTTTAGGCGTGATCTCTGCCTCAAGCGCCTGCGCGAGGATTTCGGCCTTGGAGCTGCCCGTCGCGATGAGAGCAATCTCAGCCGCGCGCAGGATCGTCTCCAGCCCCATCGTGAACGCCTCCAGCGGCACTCGAGAGGGATCGTCTCCGAACAGCGGAGCGTTCGAGATGCGCGTCTGCCGATCGAGCTTCACGAGGTGCGTCCATGGAACCACCGCCGGTCCTGGCTCGTTGAACGCGACGTGGCCGTTGCCGCCGATCCCGACGATCGCGAGATCCAATCCGCCGACCTGACGCAGCTCCGCCTCGTAGCGGTCGCACTCCTGCTTCACGTTCTCCGCGAGCCCGTCGAGGAAGTGAATTCGAGCGGGATCGAGATCGACCTTCGAGAACAGGTGGCGATCCATGTACGCGCGGAAGCTCGCCGGATCGTCGCCGCCGATTCCGCGGAACTCGTCGAGGTTGAACGTGTGAACGCGCTTGAAGCTGAGTCCTTCAGAGAGATGGCGGCGGACGAGCTCGCGGTAGAGCGGCAGCGGGGTCCGACCCGTGGGCAGCGCGAGGACGAGGTCGGGTTTCGCGTGAATGGACCGCGCGACTTTCTCGGCGACTGCCTTCGCGGCGTCGGCTTCAGTGACAAACGCCATGACCCGCGCAGCTTCTTACGGCTCAGAGGTTCTGCGAATAGTTTCCTTCGATCCACGCGCGTCCGGAGTCCAGCACCGCACGGCCGTAGTGAGCGCAGCTGCCTTCGGGTTGGAGCGGCGTGAGCGCCTCGGAGTCACTGGTGCAGGCCCCCGATGGAGAGAGCGCCGCCTGTGTCTCCGAGTAGGTGAGCCCGTCCGGGAGATAGACCGCCCACTGCGCGCCACGCACCGGCATCGGCAGCTTCGGGAGCTCCACCCGGTAGCGGCCACGAATGCCCATCGGCGGCATGTCGAACGTCCACGCGAGCTCGATGCGGGTCGTGGTTTTCAAGGGAATCTTCAGAGACCGGCCGGCGAGCGCGCTCTGCGGCAGCGGGCTGCTGCCCACGTACACCTTCCACGCGCGGCTTCGTTCAGGCAGCTCGATGTCGAGGATGCCGGATTCCGCCGGAGTGGCGAGGAGCCGCATCCGCCCTACTCCACTGCCGCCGAGCGAGACGACCGTGATCGCGTCGAGCTCCTCCAGCGCGCCGGCGGAGCTGCGCTTCTGCTCTTGAGCCGGGATGATGAGCTCCAGCCCGGGTCCTCCGAGCGCGGCGTCCGCGACGAGCGCTCCGTTCGTTCGCTTGAGCTTCCAGGCGGACGCGCCGGAGACCTTCGTCACTCCGGACAGAGTCAGGTGCGCCGCGCCGCCGGCGATCTCGCGCAAGGGAAGTGAGAGGCGCTGACCCGCGGGGGTCTGTTCCAGCGTTCCTTCGACGGAGAGGACGATCTTGTAGCTGCCACTGCGCTCCGCAGCGAGGGACACGCCGCGGTCGCGAACGAGGATCCCACGGCTGCCGCCCGGGGCGATCACGTCCGCGCGGGAGACGGCGAAGGTTTCCGGAAGCAGCGGCACCATCGTCCAGCGGTTTGCGAGCACCTCCGCGGTCACGACGAGCGTGAGGCGAGCCACGCCATCCTCCACCTCGCCGGACACGTCCACCGAAGGGAGCGAGTAGAGGACCGGCGCGAAGTTCGTCGGAGCGGTCCGCACCGGCGGCGGCGCCCTGCCCTCTTCGCGGATCAGCTGCACGAGCTCGTCCCACGGGACCGTCGCCTTTTCGATCGTCACGTGCGGCTGCGCGAAGGACGCGGACGCGATGAAGAGCGAGAGGAGCGCAAACTTCCATTGTGGAAGTTTCACGGCGCGACTCCGGCGGCAGTGGGAACGATCGCGGGGACGCCGTCGGGGAGTTCGGCCTGCTCTTCGCGCTCCTTCACCTGGCGCGCGGCGAGGCCGATCACGTGCATCGCGATGCCGCAGGCGACGAAGCCGCCGACGATGAGGATGATTCCGGTGTGCGCGGGGATCAGGTGCGCGATCGTCGGCACTGCGAGGAAGAAGCCGGTACAGGCGGCGATGCGTGCTCCCGCATTCCGGTTCACGAAGCGGACGCCATGCACGATGCAGAGCGATCCGATTCCGACGAGCGAGATCGCGCAGGCCACCGGCCACGCGAGATACGCGGTGAGGTACGTCGCGAGCGGGAAGAAGAGGAAGTAGGCGCCGGAGAGGGCGAGAACGTGGAGCGCTCGGGCGCGGCGGCGGACGCTGGCGAGCGCCCATAGCAGGCCCACTCCGAACATCAGGTAGAACACCGGCGCCTTGCGCGTGAGCTTCTCCATCGCGACGGTGACGCCGCGGTTGTCAGGCAGCTTGATGCCAACGTCGAACGACGTGAGGAGCCGATCCACCTTCCAGCTCAGCGTGCGCACGTTGCCCGCCTGATCGTCCGCGGTGGGCGTCATCGTCCCCACCGGGAAGTCGATCTCGCCCGGCACGCCTTTCACGCGCATCACGAGATCGAACGCGGTGACCGGCTTCGATGCGGCGGAGTCCTGCCCCGATCTCGTCGGCGCGAAGGTGTAGCCGAACGTCGTCATCCCTCGGGCGCGAAACGCGAGCTCGAACTTCGCCGTCTGACTGCCCCTCACCTGCCCCGTCCAGATGATTCGCTGGGGCGCGTACTCGGTGTGCTCCGGGTCCTCGACGCCGTCCACGAGCAGCCGCACGTCGCGCAGCATGAGCGCGTCACGTTCGGTCGGGAGCCCGACGGTGAATGCGACGAACGAGGCCTCCGTGGAGGGATTCTTGAATGCGTAGTCGCCTTTGAATGCCGCTTCGTAGCCGGGGTACTCGGTGAGCCCCTTGCGGCGGTACTCGGCGTCGAGATCCACGATGACTGACGTGGAGCTCAGCTCGCCGGTGGCGACGTCCACCGTGGCGGCATCTGCTCGTCGCCAACGAACGGTGGGATGCGGCTGCACGAGCGGCCCACCCCAGATCCGCGCGACATCGCCGCCGGCGGCGTCCGCTCTTTCGGTGCGATCGCCCATCCGTTCGGCGAAGAGATCCCAGCCGATCGACAGCCCAAGGAAGCACAGCAGAATCATCCCGAGCGCCGCGCGGTTTTCGGTGAACCACGCCGCTCGCGTCTTCCACACATCCTGCGCGCCAGGCTTGTTGACCGGCTGCATGCGCGCCGCGTTCTTCACGACCTGTTCCGTCGTCTGCATTCGTTCGTTCTCCGATTGAGGGTGCGCGCAGCCTGACTGCAACGCGCGCGCCCATCGTTCGGATCAGGGTGAACGGTCGGTGATGCGGGTTGAGTGGTCGGGCAACGCTCGCGCCAACGATCAGCCGCGGACGTCTGCACGCGGGTGAGTCACCACAGACGCGTGGTACAGAGGAATGATCCTGTGCGCTCCGGCGCGCGGACGTCGCGAGCGCCGCGATCATTCGGTTCGCACCGACGGGGAGCGGCAAAAATGTCCAAGGGGTCTGGGCCCCACGGTTCGGCCGTTGAGCTTCGGCGCTCGGCGTGAACGCGATCTCGCGGAGACGAGCGCGTGCCAAAGGTGTATTCGGGGCGTGACGTCTACTTCGGAGGCTCGGTGCACATGCGGCGCGTCGCTCTCGCGGTTTTCCTTCTCAGCTTCGCGGCGCAAGCGGCGGACGGTGGTGCCGCAACGAGCAGCTCCGCGGTTGCGTTGCCGAACGGCGCACCGGGGATCGGGTTCGACGATCTGCGGATGGCGCACGGACTCGGGAAAGTGCTCGTTCCCGCGGGACGCAGCGGACGGCTGGACCTTGTAGATCCGAAGGCGCTCGAGGTCGTTGCGATCTCCGGCTTCAGCGAGAAGAAGTCCTTCGAGGGTGGCCACGACGACGGCGTCACCTCGGCCGACGAAGGGCGTGGCCTCCTGTTCGCCACCGATCGGACGACGAAGAAGCTGAGCATCATCGATCCTCGCGCCGGTAAGATCGTTGGCGAGCTCGCTCTGAGCGGGGGTCCCGACTACGTCCGCTACGTGTCGACGACGGATGAGGTCTGGGTCACCGAGCCGGACGTCGAGGCGATTGAAATCTTCAAGCTCTCAGCCGGCGACAAGCCTTCGGTTCAGCGCGTGGCGAACGTGCACATCAAGGGTGGTCCGGAGTCGTTGGTCATCGACGCGGCATCCGGGCGCGCGTTCACGCATCTGTGGAGCGGAAAGAGCGTCGCGATCGATCTCAAGAAACGCTCGGTCGGTCCAGCGTGGGCGAATGGCTGCAAGGGGTCTCGCGGAATCGCGTTCGATGCGGCGGCCGGCTGGCTCATCACGGGATGCGCAGAGGGCGGCGCCGGGGTCATCGACGTCCGGACCGGCGAGCTGGTCTCGAGCCTCAGCGCGGGCTCCGGCGTGGACATCATCGATTACGATCCGAAGCGCCGTCGCATCTATCTCGGAGCGGGCGGCAGCGCGACGCTCGAGATCCTGCAGCTCTCCAGCGACGGCAAGCTCAGCCACGTCGCTTCGATCCCGACGCAAAAAGGCTCTCACTGCGTGGCGGCGAACGGAGACGGCCTGCTCTTCGTCTGCGATCCGTCGCACGGCCAGCTGCTCGTCATTCACGATCCTCAGTCCTGAACCCGTCCAAGGAGAACCCATGCCCCTTACCCGTCGAGACTCTCTGCTCACTTTCGGTGCCGCTGCTGCTGCCCTCACGTTGAATCGCGGGGCTCTCGCCGCTTCCGACGCGGGAACTTCGGCCACGTCATCGGGCGCGATGGCAGCGCCCTCCCCGAAACCGCTTCCGTTCAACCCGGCGAAGCTGAAGGGACTCTCGGAGAAGCTGATTCGGAGCCACCACGAGAACAACTACTCGGGCGCGGTGAAGAACCTGGGGCTCGTGCAGAAGCAGATCGCGGACGTGAGCAAGGACACGCCCGGCTTCGTCGTCGGGGGGCTCAAGGAGCGCGAGCTGACGTTCTTCAACTCGATGGTGCTGCACGAGCTCTACTTCGGAAACCTCGGCGGCGAGGGCAAGGCGGGCGGCAGAGCGCAGGCGCTGCTCACCTCCGCGTTCGGGACGTTCGCGCGCTGGGAAGAGCAGTTCCGTGCGACGGGCGCGGCGCTGGGCGGCGGCAGTGGCTGGGTGATCGCCGACTTCAATCTCTACACCGGCGAGACGCGCACGTTCTGGAGCGGCGGCCACACGCAGACGTCCGCGATGAGCGTTCCGCTGCTCGTGATGGACATGTACGAGCACGCGTACCAGATGGACTACGGCGCGGCGGCGGCGAAGTACATCGACGCGTTCTTCCAGAACGTGAACTGGGACGAGGTGAACCACCGCGTCGAACGCGCCGAGAAGGCGTACGCCGCGATGCGCGGTTGAGGGCCTGTCCCTGCTTTGTCTCACCAGGACGCTGAAACCGGTCTGATCTTGAGACGATTCAGGGACAAGGGCTCGCGAGTGGAGCGAGTTCGGCGACCGAACTTTCGCGAGAATGCCGGGCGCGTCGGATCGGCGCCTTCACTCCGCGATCGCTTCGGTCTGCTTCTCCAGAAACGACAGGCTCCGCTCACCCGATGCCGCGGTGACGATCTTCCCGCTCGAATCGATCCACACGGTCGCAGGCACTCGCTTCGCGCCAAGTGGATCCAGCACCTCCTGCCGCGTGGTCGCAACGGGCATCTGGATGTTCAGCTTCGCGGCCGCCTTCGTCACGGCGTCCGTGTCCGGCTCCATCGAGAGCGCGAGGAAGCTGACGCCTTTGGGCTGATACTCCGCCCTCACCTTCTCCAGCTCGGGCAACTCCCGAGCGCAGATGCTTCAGCCGGGCACCCACAGCGTCACGACATACGGACCCTTGAAGTCCGTCCGCGTGAGCTTCTCGCCGGTCAGCTTCGTGACCTCGAAGTCTTCGGGGAGCGAACGGTTGGGATGATCCGCTCGCTCGCAGGCGGAAAACATCAGGGCGACG
>JBJMQN010000055.1:0-4185 GCA_045802665.1 Myxococcaceae bacterium
GACCGGTGGTTTTCAGGGACAGCTCCCTCGGGGATCGCGTCCGCGAGCTCCGCGCCACTCGCCCCGCTCGCACCGCTCGCCTCGGTCTGCGCTCGCGCCGCGTCGCCGCTGGCGGGGAAGTGAGCACGGGCCTCGTGGACCTGGTTTCCAACGCTCTCGCTCGAGGCCAAGTGAGCAGGTGCCGGACTGCCAGCGGTCTCGCTCGAGCGCGCGTGAGCGGTGTGGCCGGCACGCGCGTCGTTATCGCTCGTCGACTGAGCGGTTGAGCCGGTTCGGGTCGAGATCGCGGGCGCCGAGTAGGGCGTTCGCGCCTCGACGCGCGACTTCGTGGGCTCCTTGTCGGGAGACGAGAGCGCGGGCGGGGCGGAAGGTTTCCGCGCTTCCACTCGCGACTTCGTCGGCTCCCTGTCCGGCGACGAGAGCGCGGGAGGAGCGGAAGGTTTCCGCGCCTCCACTCGCGACTTCGTGGGCTCCTTGTCCGGCGACGAGAGCGCAGGCGGCGCAGACTTCTTCCGCGCTTCCACTCGCGACTTCGTGGGCTCCCGCCCCGGCGAATCCAGAAACGGCGCTCCCGGTTTTCTCTCGGCAACGGCCGGGTGTGGCTCCTTCAGCGCGGGCTTGTTCCTATCGGGCGTGGGCTTCTGCTCCGCGGCGGGCCGGGTCGCGGCGCCGCGCAGGAACGGATCATTTCCCAGGACCCCCTTGCCCTTGCCCACTTCAGCTCCTCCTCGACGCTCGGCTCAACGACGCGGCAGCCTCGCGCGCATCGTGTCTCGGCGCAAACCCGAGCTCCGCTTCCGCACGGGTGCCATCCGCGACCCACGGATAATGGATGTAGTCGAGCAGCCACAAGGGGACCGCGCCCAGCCCCGTCGCGTTGAACAGCCGGATCGCTCCTCGGGCCAGTGGGCCGGGCAACGGCAGAACGGTTCCTCCGGCGATCGCGACGAGCCCCGACAGCGGGATGATGCCCTTGCCGACGACGTTGAACTCGCCGCTCGCGACCGAGTGCAGCGCCTGGTGCAGCGCGTCCGCCGCGTCGTCCTCGTGAATCGCCTGCCACGGCGGATCGAACCCGAGCAGCGTGGGCACGAAGCGCGCCTTCAGAAACCGCGTCGCCGGATTGTCCACCGAAGGCCCGAGGATCGGCGCGAACCGCAGCACCGAAATCGCCACGTCCGGGCGGGCCTCGCGGAATGCTCGCACCTGACGCTCAACTTCGACCTTGTCGGAGATGAACCGCGAGGGCGGACACCCGTGCAGCGGCGCTGACTCGCGGAGCACGGATGGGCTCTGCCGCTGCGCGCCGTAGAGCGCCGTGAGCGAGGGCAGGATGATCCGCCGCACGTTCGTCGCCGCCGCGGCGTTCAGCACATGCAGCGTGCCCGCGACCTCCAGCTCGTGTGCATACGCCGGGCTCCTCGCTGAGCCCCAGATGAACGCGAGGTGGTAGAGCGCGGAGATCTTCCCGTCGGTGAAGGCGGTCCGGCACTGCTGGTCCGCATCCGGCAGCGTGAGGTCCACGTGCCGGTACTCGACCTTCGGGTGATTCACGTTGGGCTGCGCGACATCCAGCAGCGTGATGCGCTCCACGCGCTCGTCCGCGAGCAGTCTCGGCAGGAGCAGCTCGCCCAGCCCGCTCAGTGCTCCAGTGATGGCGACGCGCAGCTTCGGGCTCATGGGCGGCAAAGCGAGATAGCGCAGTCCGACGGCTTACGGAACGACCGGGTTTGCTATGAATCCGCCTCTCAGCTTCATGGGCCGCATAGCTCTCCTCAGCGAAGACCTGATCAACAAGATCGCCGCGGGGGAGGTGGTCGAGCGGCCCGCGTCCGTCGTGAAGGAGCTCGTCGAGAACGCCGTGGACGCCGGCGCGAGCACCATCCGCGTGAGCCTCGAAGACGGCGGCATGCAGCTCATCCGCGTGGCGGACGACGGACACGGGATGTCGCGCGAGGACGCGACGATGGCGCTCGAGCGCCACGCGACCTCCTAGCTGCGCGATCTCGAAGGGCTCTCCCGAATCCTCACCATGGGCTTCCGCGGCGAGGCGATCCCGGCGATCGCGTCCGTCTCGCATTTTTCGATCCTCACCAGCGAGCCGGGCGCGCCGGTGGGTACGAAGGTCGAGGTGGACGGCGGTGCCGAACCGCTGATCGAGGACGCCGCGCCCTCCGGTGGGACGGTGATCTCCGCGGGCGAGCTGTTCTTCAACACGCCCGCCCGGCGCAAGTTTCTCAAGAAGGCCTCCACCGAGCAGCAGCACGCGGAGGAGGCGCTGATTCGGATCGCGCTCGCGCACCCGGAGATCTCGTTTCACGCGGAGGCGGACGGACGCACCGTGCTCTCCAGCCCGGGATCGGAAGATCTGCGCGAACGGATCGCCGCCGCGCTGGGCCCCGAAGTGCATCCCCACCTCATCGAAGTGGACGAGCGCCGCCTGCACCTGCACGTGAGCGGCTACGTCGCCTCCCCTGAGTTCACGCAGCCGACGCAGAAGGGCCTCTACACGTTCGTGAACGGCCGCTTCATTCGGGACCGCGGCGTGAACCACGCGATCCAGCGAGCGTTCCAGGAGTCGCTCCCGCCGGGCCGCCAGCCGGTGGCGGTGCTGTTCCTCGAGATGGACCCGCGCGATGTGGACGTGAACGTGCATCCGCAGAAGTTGGAGGTGCGCTTCGCCGATCCGCGCGGGGTCGGGGAGGGCGTGTTCGCGGCCGTGCAGCGTGCGCTGCGAGCGAGCCCGTGGATGAAGTCGCAGACGCTTCCGGAAGCGCAGAGCCTTCAGGGTGCGCACTACGCGCTCGCGGTGGAGAAATTCCTCGCTCGGGCGTCGACGCCTGCGGTTCAGGACGCGCCGCTGTTCCCCGCGGACACGGAAGCGCGCCCGGCGTTCGGACAGCTCCGTCCCGGGATCAACGACGCGCCGCCGCCCGGCTTTTTCGGCGCGCTCAAGCTGATGGGCGTGCTCGGGCGCCGCTTCTTCATCTGCGAAGGCCCGAGCGGAAGCCTCGTGGTGATCGATCCTCACGCGGCCCGGGAGCGGGTGCACCTGTCGCGGCTGCTGGGGTCGATCGGAGAGAGGCCGGAGCAGCCGACGCTCTTCGGCACCACCGTGAATCTGCCTTCGTCCGTCGCGAAGCTGCTCAGCACTCGGCTCTCTGCGTTGCAGCGGCTCGGGCTCGAGGTGGAGCCGTTCGGTGGAAGCTCGTTCGCCGTGAAGTCCCTGCCTCCTGAGCTCTCGGCCGCGAACCTGAGCTCGACGCTGGAGGCGATCGCCTCTGCGCTGCCCGAAAACGCGGACGGAGATCTCACGGCCGCCGCGAAGATCCTCGCCTGTCATGCGGCCACAGACGCGCCGCCTTCCGAGAGCGAAGCGAAGGCGCTCTTCGCCGAGCTGGACCGCGCTGACTTCACCGTCCGGGCGCATCACAACGACGTCGTCGTTCGCGAGACGCCGCTGCTGGAGCTCGTTCGCGGATCGAAAAATTGACGCGATCCCGCGCGGGCTTACCCTTCCTCGTCACAGACATGTAGCGACCTGTTTTTCCGAGGAGGGGCTCATGCGAGGCGTGATCACGACCCGCGACGTGCTGTCGAACCTGGGCACGGTGTGGCGGGAGTTTGGAACGCTCTGCGTGCTGCGCTGCCTCATCGCGTCCGTCAGGCGCCACATGACGACCTTCCTCGAGATCGCCCTCAAACGATGAGCAACCACATGAATGACAGCGCGCTGACGAAGGCGGAATCGCAGGTCCCGGCCTCCTACGCGGAGAAGGCGATGGCCTCGCTGCTCCAGCTCCACTCCGAGCTGATGGAGGAGAAGGAGCGGCGAGTGGATCTCTACCGCCGGCTGATGGAGAAGGAGCAGTCCATCGCGGAGCTGAAGATGTACGTGAAGCTCCTCGAGGAGAAGCTCAACACGCCGCGCCCGCCCGAACCCGTCCGCACCGCGACGCTGGAGCAGGTGCCGGGGAACATCGCCCGCTCGTCTGTGCCGAACGCTCAGGTGAGTGTCGCGCCTCCCAGCGCACCGACAATCACGATGAACGTCGTCCCACCGGCTGAGTCGTCCGTGAACGCCGCCGCGGCTTCGTCGTCGGCGAATCCTTCCGCGCCTCGAGCGAACGCCTCAGCGCCTCGCGCGAGCGTCCCGGTCAACGTCGCGCCTTCGCGCAGCTCTCA
>JBJMQN010000056.1:0-3039 GCA_045802665.1 Myxococcaceae bacterium
TCGATCTCACCGCCCGCTCGGAGCAGCAGCCTCATCGCGAGCCGGAAGTCGTGCGGGACTTTCAGCGCCGCGTACAGGGCGGTCAGCAGCACCGGCGAGACGTGCGCGGGCAGACCGTCGGTGTGGTTGAGCTCGGCGGAGGGGACGGCGACGCGGCGGAGCAGCTCCAGCGCTCGATCTTCTTCCCAGGAGAGGACCCGCGGGAGGTGACGCAGCTCTTCGGCGAAGGCTTCGTCGTGCACCGCGGCGGCCCGGGCGAGTTCCTCACAGAAATCGTGCGGCGTGAGTCTGTCAGCCGAAAAGCCCAGCGACACCGCTCTCGCGTAAGCAGCCGCGGCGGCCGCACAGCGGGGCTCTTTGTGCGTGACCACCGCGAGCACTCCCGCTTCGTGCGCCAGCTTCGAAGGATCGTCGTGGTGCCAGAGGCCGGCGATCAACGCTCGGGAGAGGCACGAGGCATCGGTGTTCCCGATCGGCGCTCCGGCGGACATCCATGGGACACCTTCGAGGAGCCGGTCGATGGCCTCGGTCAGCACGCGCGGCGGCTGGAGGAGCACGCCTTCTCGGAGGAGCCACGCGAAGTGCGAGGCGACGCTTCGTCCTTCGATGCGGCCCTCTCGCGCGACGGATTCGGCGACGGCGAGCATGAGCTGCGTGTCGTCCGAGAATTGGCCTTTCTGGAACCGGGCCCGCGGGCGCGGAGAGAAATCTTCCGCGAGGTCTGGGAGGCGCGCGATCGCTTTCGGCGGCACGCCTCGGAGCGGGAAGCCGAGCGCGTCACCGATCGCCATCCCGAGGACGGCGGCGGTGTACCGGTCCTGGAGGATTGCTTGGGACGGAGGCATGCGGCGGCGGAGGCGTGATGAAACGCGAGGAGTGGGGCGGCTCGCAAGGGCGCGGGGCTCACTTCGAAGCGAGTGGCACGGCGCCGCGACTACTCCGCTCTGCCCACGTCCCGATACGCGTCCAGCCTTGCGATGCAGGCCTCCGCTCCGGTGTGCAGGACTTTTCCGTCCCACAGCGCGGGCGGCGTCGTTCCGCCTCTCGCTTTGAAATCGGCCTGCACTTCTTCGTAGGTGAGGTTTCGGAACCTTACGGCGGCCAGAAGCTCGTGGTCGGTCACGTAGCGGCGGACTTTCGCGCTCGCCGCGTCCGCGAGGACGTTGAAGAGCTCGAAGGGCTCCGAGCTCACCGCGCGGCGACGGCGATGCGGGCGGTCTCGGACTTCACGATCGCCTGCTCGAGGTCGAACTGCGGATCCGCCGCGGACATCCCCTTCATCCGTGCGAGCGCCGCGTCCATCCGCTTCCGCGCCGCGTCCACGTCGATCCCCGACGCGGGCTCCGCGTGGTCAGCCAGCACCAGCACCCGGTCGTTCGAGACCTGCACGAAGCCGCCCGCGACGAACCACGTCTCGGTCTTCGCGCCATCTTTCAACGTCAGCGGGCCCGGCTCCATCACGGAGAGGAACGGGGTGTGGCCCGGGCGAACGCCGAACAGGCCGTTGCCGCCGGGGATGATCGCCTCGTCCACCTGCGTCTGGGCCACGCGCTTCTCCGGCGTGACGATCTCCACGTTCACCCTGGCCATCACTTCGTCTCCTTCGGCGCTGCCACACCGGCGTCCGGCGCGGCGGCCTTCTCGTCGCTCTTACCTTCGCTGAACGAGAACTTCATCGTCCGAGCGAGCCCGATGGTCACTCCCACCGGATCCACTTCGAGCTGGTTGTCGTCATTCACCCGCGGCGGCTTCCCCGCCACCCCATTCACGCCCTCTACCCACTTCACGTGCCCGCCGAGCTCCCTCACCTGCCCCCACGCGAGCCTCGGCACCAGCGCTCCGGCCGAGTGCGACGACTTCACCTCGCCCTCGCGGTTGTAGAGCTGCAGCACCAGATTGTCGCCCCACGGGTTCTTCTTCTTCGCCTTCTGAATCTTCGCCAGCGGACGGACCACCCAGAAGCGTTGGCCGTCGTTGGAGATGAAGTAGAGGTCCGTCGCGCTCCCCACACACTGCTGAAGCTGCCAGAACGGCGCCCCGTCCTTCAGCGCGACCACGAGGCAGCTCTTGTCCGGGTTCTCCCGCAGGTAAACCGTGTAGAGCCCGTTCGCTGAGACCTGCTTCTTGGAGATCTTCTCACTCTCCTGCGCGGAGGCTGCGGCGGCCCAGAACAGAAGCCCGGCGCAGAGCGCGTACCGGACCTTGCTGTGAGCGCGCCGAGCCATGGGCGGGAAGCTTACGCCGCCGCCTGCTTCTTCGCCGTCTCGAGCACCTCGTCGATGCCGCCGACCATGTAGAAGGCGCCCTCGGGGATGTCGTCGTGCTTGCCTTCGACGAGCTCCTTGAAGCCCTTGATGTTGTCCGCGAGCTTCACGTAGCGGCCGCCCTTGCCGGTGAAGACCTCGGCCACGAAGAACGGCTGGGAGAGGAACTTCTGGATCTTCCGGGCGCGCGCCACGACCAGCTTGTCCTCTTCGGAGAGCTCGTCCATGCCGAGGATCGCGATGATGTCCTGGAGCTCCTTGTACCGCTGAAGCGTGCCCTGCACTTTGCGCGCGACGCCGTAGTGCTCCGGCCCCACCACGTTCGGATCGAGGATGCGGCTCGTGGAGTCCAGCGGATCCACCGCCGGGTAGATGCCGAGCTCCGAGATGCGGCGGTTGAGCACCGTGGTCGCATCGAGGTGCGCGAACGTGGTCGCGGGCGCCGGGTCGGTGAGGTCGTCGGCGGGCACGTACACGGCCTGCACGGAGGTCACTGAGCCCTTGTTGGTGGAGGTGATGCGCTCCTGAAGCGCGCCCATCTCCGTCGCCAGTGTGGGCTGGTAACCCACCGCGGACGGCATACGGCCCAGGAGGGCGCTCATCTCGGCACCCGCGAGCGTGTAGCGGAAGATGTTGTCAATGAAGAGCAGAACGTCCTGGTTCTTTTCGTCGCGGAAATACTCGGCCATCGCCAGGCCGGAGAGCGCCACCCTCAGACGGGCGCCCGGTGATTCATTCATCTGTCCGTACACCAGCGCGATCTTCGAGGCCGACA
>JBJMQN010000057.1:0-2282 GCA_045802665.1 Myxococcaceae bacterium
ACGCGCTTCCGATCTACTCCGCTTGCCCCAGCGCCTTGGCCATCACCGCTCGCACGCGCTCGGTGAGCTCCGAATCGTCATCTCCGAGCTCACCTGCCGGAACCGGCTCCATCACCTCTATCTCCACGTGCGCTTTCGGCGACATCCACGGTCCATCTTCAATCACGAGGTCCCGCGTGCCCTTCATCACCACGGGCACCAGCGGCACTCGCTCCGAGATCGCGAGCTGAAATGCGCCGCGCTTGAAGGGCAGGAGCTTCCCGTCAGGGCTGTACGTGCCCTCCGGAAAGATCAGCACGCTCATCCCCGCTCGGAGCCACGCGCGGCACTCGTCCATCATCTTCTGCATCGATGAGTGACGGCCGCGCTCGACGGCGACGTACTTCGCCATCTTCATCATCCAGCCCACGATGGGCAGCTTGAACAGGGACGCCTTCGAGACGAACTTGAACTGCGCGCGGATCCCCATCACGGCGATCACATCCGCCATCGACTGGTGATTCACGACGATGACGCAGGGACCTTCGGGAATGCGCTCGCGGCCCGCCACCTTCGTCCGCCAGAACGGATTCACGCGCACGTAGTTGAACGCGACGGCGCAGATGAACGCGTGAATCGTCCGCCGCTGATCATCGAACGGCGCCGTGACGACGAACACGATCGTCCCGAACAGCAGGACCAGCGGCGCGGTCAGGACGAAGACGAGCCAGTAATAGATCGTCGAGAGCAGCGTCACTTCTTCGCGGGATCCATTCGCGTACCCAGATTCATGGCGTACGCCGTCTGCAGCCCGCCGTCCACGTTGAGGATCTGCCCGTTCACGTAGAACGAATCGTCCGAGCACAGCCATGCGATCGGCGCGGCGATCTCATCTGCCGTCGCGATCTTCCCGGACGGCACCAGCGATGACACGCGGTCTTCAAGATCCTTCCACGCATCACCCAGATAGAAGCGGCTGGAGTCCGTGTCGATGTAGCCGGGGTTCACCGCGTTCACGCGGATCTTGTCTCCCGAGAGCTCGTTCGCGAGGTACTTCACGAGGATCTCCATCGCGCCCTTCATCGCGCCCAGGAATCCATGGAATGGCAGCGGCATCAGCGAATCCATCCCTGACACCGCGACGATCTTTCCACCCCGCCCCACCATCAGCGGCGCGCACTGCTGGGTCGCGTAGAGGAAGCTCTTCACCGTCACGTTGAACGTCTTGTCCATCTGGTGGAGCTTCATCGTCATCAGCGGCAGAAACGCCGTCGACGCCGCATTTGCGACGAACACGTCCAGGTGCCCGTACTCCTTCTGCACCAGGTCGAACACCGCCTTCAGGCTCTCCGGCTCGAGCTGATCCGCCACCACCGCGTGACACTTCACGCCCAACTTCTCCACCTCGCCCATCAGCGATCGCGCAGCCGCCTCGTCGCGGCGGTACGTGGCGACGATGTTCATGCCTGCTTTCGCGAGGCGAAGACTGACCGCTCGGCCCACGCCGCGCGTTCCACCGGTGATCACCGCGACCTTCTGATTTTCCATGAGGGCGCGCAGCCTAGCGCACTGGATTGATTTTCAAATCGGTTCCGCGGCCCAGACATTTCTGAAACCGGCCATCGACGCTCTTCGCGAACCACGCCGTCGAACGCGCGGTCTTCATCTTCACGCTCTTCAGCGCGACGTCCGGCACGCGCGCGTAGGGCGGATCCACGCCGAACCTCTCCGCGTACGCCCGTTTGATAGCGCGGTACGTCTCCGTCGCCTCGAACGCGCCGGTCTTCTCCTGATGAAGATCGCTGCGGACGCGGGACTCCGAGAGCTCCGGGGCGAAGCGCGCGCGGAACGAGAGGGCGGCTTTCAGCGAGTTGGTGTCGCGGTCCAGCGGCTCGCCCTCCGAGTCATACGCGAGCAGATCTCCATCCGGCGAAAGCTCCACGCCGATGAGCTTCCCGAGCTGCTCCTGCACCGCGGCGTTCCTGCTCGAATACACGCCCGAGTTGTAGTCCGCGAACCGGAACACCGGCTGGCTGTACGCGGCCTCGTGCGCGAGCAGCCGATGCGTGCCGTAGTAGACGCCGCCTGTGCGCGTGTAGAGCTCGTCGCGGACCTTCGTTGGATCCCGCTTCTCTCTGGTCGCCAGCTCCTCCGAGTAGCGCACCGACACCTGCATCGAGCCGGCGGTGGTCACCGGGTTGAAGCTCGCCGGCCGTTTTCCGAAGAGCGCGCCCAGCACATCCGCCGCTCGATACGGCGCGGGGAACTTGTCCTCGTAGTACGCGAGGATGTCGCGGAAGAGC
>JBJMQN010000058.1:0-6314 GCA_045802665.1 Myxococcaceae bacterium
ATGGCCGAGCTCAAGCGGCGGCTGAAAGAACGCGAGCCGCTCTACTCACGAGCGGAGCTGACCATCTCCACGACAGGCCGCACGGTGAACCAGGTCGTCTCGGAGCTCGTCGGGAAGGCCTGATCACCCCGTGTTGCGAAGTCCCTGGCTGATCCCGGCGAGCGTGAGGAGCAGAGGCCGCGACACGTCCTCTTCGCCCTCGCGCTTCCGCTTGAGCAGCTCGATCTGCAAGAGCGACATCGGATCCACGTACGGGTTCCGCAACGCGATCGACTTGCGGAGCGCTGCGTTCTCCTCGAGCAGCATCTTCTTGCCGGTGACCTTCATCACCCAACTCAGCGTGAGCGCGTGCTCGTCCTCGACGCGCTTCCAGAGCTTCTTGCCGTCGCTGTCCGCGAGCTCCTCGACGTAGCGGCGCGCGATGTCCATGTCCGTCTTCGCGAGGACCATCTCCACGGAGTCGAGCATCACGCGGAAGTACGGCCACTCCGCGTACATCCGCTTGAGCAGCGCGCGGCCCTTCGCTTTTCCGCCGAAGCCCGCGAGCGCGCTCCCCACTCCGAACCAGCCCGGGACGATCGCCCGGTTCTGCGTCCAAGCGAAAACCCACGGAATCGCTCGCAGCGACTCGAGCCCGCCCGCCTTGCGCTTCGACGGACGCGAGCCGATCGGCAGATGCGAGATCTCATCCAGCGGCGTCACGCTCTCGTACAGCCCCATGAAGCGCGGATCTTCGTAGACGAAGCTCTGGAACGCCTTGCGCCCCAGCTCTCCGAGCTCGTCGAACGCTGAGCGGAACGCGGCGTCGTCCTGCGGCTTCGGACGCTCCTCGATCGCGAGCGTGTGCAGGAGCACGCCGCCCAGCACGAGCTCCACGGTCCTCATCGCGAGCTCGGGGCGGGCGTACTTGTGATCGATCGCCTCGCCCTGTTCGGTCGCCTTGTATTTTCCGGCCACGCTCCCGTGCGGCAGCGCGAGGATCGCGAGCTGAGCGGGACCGCCGCCGCGCGCCACGCTCTCTCCTCGACCGTGGAAGATGCGCAGTGGAACGCCTGCCTCGCGCGCGAGCCTGGGCAGCTCCGTCTGTGCCCGAAGCAGCGCGGCCCTCGCGGCGATGAGCCCCACTTCTTTCGCCGAATCGCTGTAGCCGATCATCACCTCCTGCGCTCCGCGTGCTCGCAGGTGCGGCCCGTACGCTGGATCCGCGAGCAGCTCCCTCAGCACGCGCGGGCTGTCGTTCAAGGATCCCAACGCCTCGAACAGCGGGACGACGTCCACGGTCGCGCAGTGGCGGCGGTTGTCCCAGAGCCCGGCGTGCTTCGCGCAGGCGAGAGCGTTGAGCACGTCGTTCGACCCCGTAGCCTGCGAGAGGATCAACGTCCGGCAGATCGCCTCGCCGGCCTCGGCCTGAAGTCTCGCGACGCGGCGCAGAGATTCGACGACGCGCTTGCCGCCCTCGGTCTTCGGCGTGCCATTGAGATTCTCCGCCGCGTCGCGCACGTCCTCCGACGGCATGCGCATCTCGAGCTCCGCGAGCTGAAAGCCCAGCGCGCGGACCTGCTCCAACACGGCCTTCGCCTCCGGAACTCCGGCGCCCTTCGCGGTCTCCAACGATCGGGCGATGACCTGCAGATCTCCCTCGAGCGCAGCAGGCGTCCGGTATGCGTGCGCTGTCAGCTCGGGCTCGGGGCCGGTGCGGTTCCGGGACCAGGCGCGGCGTCGTTCGGCGTCATCGAGCGTTCCGCGCAGGCGGGTCTCCATGAAGCGCAGCTTTCGGCGCCACGGCTCTCCGGCCGTTCGCGAGCGATCTTTCTCCGCGAGGTCGGTGAGCTCTCGCGCGTCCCGCTCGATCGACGCGAGGAGCTCGGTCGGAACTTCCACGTAGCGGTTCGAAGCGGACAGCGACGCACCCAGCGCCTCTACCTGCGCGACGAGCCGCCGGAGCCCCGCGGTCTGATATGCGCGGAGCGAATCCTCCAGCACCTCGGCGGTGACGAGCGGATTGCCGTCCATGTCCCCGCCCACCCAGCTGTGAAGCCGCAGCGGCGAGCACTGCAGCGCGAGCGGCTCATCGAAGACGCGCTCGAACGCGCGCTCCAGACGATCCGGCAGCTGCGCGACGAGATCCCAGAGGACGCTCTCCAGGTACCACATCACCGTCTTCACCTCGTCGCCGACGGTGGGCCGTTCGTGACGAAGCTCGTCCGTCTGCCACAGCGCGACGATCTGATCCTTCAGCTCGCGGTTGAGAGACTCCAGCTCGCCGGGCGTCATGTCCATCCGGTCGCGGCACTCGAGCGCGTGAAAGATTCGCCCCAGTTTCTCGAGCACCGTGCGCCGCATCGCCTGCGTCGGGTGCGCGGTGAAGGTGAGGGTCACCTCGAGACTTCGGAGCGTCGTGCGGATCGCGTCCGCGGAGATGCCGGCCTCCTTCGCCTCCTGCATCCGCGCGATGAGCGAGCCCTCCTGCGGGGTCTTGTCTTTCGCGTGCGCACGGCGGCGACGAAGCCGGTGGTGCTGCTCGGCAACGTTCACGAGCTGGAAGTAGATCGAGAACGCGCGGATGACGGCTTCGGCCGTCTCGAGATCCAGCCCGCGCAGGAACTTCGACAGCTCGGCCGTCGCGGTCTTTCGTTCGCGAGGGCTGCCGCGCCGGCGTTTGATCGCCAGCGTGCGGACCCGCTCCTCGACCTCGTACACCGGAAGCCCGGCCTGCTCGCGCAGCACCTCGCCCAGGAGCTCGCCGAGAAACCGGACGTCGTCGCTCAGCGGCTGATCTTCGCGTCGCTCCTTCATAGGCGGCCGAACAGACCGCCGACGCCCCGGCGACTCAAGCGCTTCTCTGCGTCACCGTTGCCAGGAGGGATAACTTCCCTTCACTTCGTCGTACCGCTTCATCCAATCCGGCAATGGCTCCTTCGAGAGGTTGGCCTACGGCGGCGGCGGCTCGGAGTCCTTCGGGCGCGCCGCACGCATTCGGCGCCGTGGACCGCGAATCGCGTAACCGATGAGCAGCGCCGTCGGGAGCAGTGCGCTCAGACTCTGACCGAAGGTCGCGGGCGGGTGGGCGAGGACGCCGAGAATGATCGCGGCGGCGAGCACGGCACAGACGATGCGGATGATCACGTGAGCACCTGCTTCGATGCGAGCCGTCTCATCCCAGCGCCGCCCTCAGCAGATCCGGCCGGTCCGTCATGATCCCACCCACGCCGTCCGCGATCAGCGCACGCATCTGCGCCTCGTCATCGATCGTCCAGACGTTCACCCACTTGCTGCGCGAACGGACCAGCTCCACGAAAGCGCGATCGATCAACGGCACGTCGTCGAGATACGCGGGCATGTCGAGCACCGTGTAGCGCTCATCGTCCACGAGCTCCTGTCCCATCTTCGCGGACATCACGAACGCGGTGAGCGCTTCGCGCGGAAAAAAGTGGCACGCCTCCGGAAGCGCTTCGAACAGCTTCGCCGCGACGTCGTCGGATTCGCTTCCGATGCACACGCGATCCACCGCGCCCTCATCGCGAAGCAGCTTCGCGAGCCTCTGTTCCATCCCAGCCGCCGTCGGCTTCAGCTCCACGTTCATTCGCAGTGTCGGAAACTCGCGGAGCACGTCCACGAACCGCGGGATGCGGACGCCCTTTCCCCGAAACGGAAACGACCTGCCGTCGGGGCTGAACCGGTAGCCCGCGTCCAGCTCCTCCAACTGTCGAAGGCTCAGCGACGCGATCGCGCCTGTTCCATTCGTGCATCGATCCACCGTCGGATCGTGCGCGACGACGAGCTCTCCATCCGAGCTCGCGTGCACGTCCAGCTCGAGCATGTCAGTGCGGAACTCGGACACCGCTCGCCGGAAGGCGTGCAGGGTGTTCTCCGGCGACAGCTTCGCTCCGCCCCGGTGGCTGATGTGCAGGGTGGGGGAGAGCCCTTCGAGAAACTTCACTGGCCCTTGAACTGCGGCGGACGCTTCTCGTTGTACGCGCGAATGCCTTCCGCTGCGTCGAGGCTGGTGAAGAGACGCTGCTGGAGCTCGCGCTCGAGCGAGAGCGCCTCCCCGAAGCCCATCTCACTCCCGGAGATCACCGCCCGCTTGATGTGGCCCACCGCGAGCGACGCACGCTTCGGCGGCACGAAGTTGGACGCGTACGCGAGCACCTCGGTCATGAAGTCGCCCGCCCCCTCCGCCACGCGCGTCACGATGCCGAGCTCCTTCGCCTCCGCGACGCTCAGGTTTCGCCCCTCGACCATCAGCTCCAGCGCCTTCGCCTTGCCGAGCAACCTCGTCAGCCGCTGCGTCCCGCCCGTTCCCGGCAGCACGCCCAGGTTCACTTCGGGGAGCCCAATCTTGAACTCGCCCTTCGCGGCGAAGCGGAGATCCGCGGCCATCGCGACCTCGAGCCCTCCGCCGACGCAGTGACCGTTGATCGCGGCGATGACGAGCTTCGGAGTCTGCTCGAGCCGATTCAGCGTCTCGTTCGCGTGCATGCAGAAGTAGTACTTGAAGGTGGGATCCACCTCCTGAAGCATCTGGATGTTCGCGCCTGCGCAGAAAAATTTCTGACCCGCGCCGGTGATCACGATCACGTGCGCGGAGTTGTCGAAACGCGCTCGGAGAATCGCGTCGTCGAGCTGCCGCATCATCGCGTAGCTGTACGTGTTGGCCGGCGGATCGTTCAGCGTCAGCACCGCTATGCCGCTCTTCACTTCGTAGCTGACCAGCGCCTGAGTCGAGGGCTGGGTCCAATCACGCTTTTCGGACATGGTCCGCGGACCCTATACAGTGGGGCCGGGGGCGTCATGCGGATTGCGTTGGCTCTGCTGTGCATAGGGCAGCTCGCGAACGCGGCGACGATTCCGATCACGCCCGCGAGCAGCTTCACCGACATCGAGGCCGCGACCGCTGGCGACGAAGTGGTGATCGCCCCGGGCACGTACAAGTTCCGCGTGTTCCTCGGGAACGAAGGCACCGCCGCCGCACCCATCCACCTTCGAGCGCAGGATCCTTCCAACCCGCCCATCTGGGATCTCACCGGACAGGATCCGGCCGACTGGCCCGGCAGCTACACGGGCGGCGACAACGGCCGCGGCTGCTGGCAAGTGCGCGGCAGCCACTACGTGATCGAGAACATCGTGTTCAAAGGTTGCAAGGCGGTGACGAGCGGCACGAGCGCCGGGATCCGCGTCGTGAACGCGACCGACGTGACGGTGCGCGGCTGCAGCTTCAGCGCGTGCGACAACGGCGTGGAGACCGTCGCGCCGGACCTGACCGTGGAGTTCTGCGAGTTCCATCAGAACCTCCAATCGTCCATCGCGAGCTACGGCGGCACGCTCACGGCGCGTTGGAACTTGATGACGGATTCGGGCAGCTCGCACCTGTACCTCGGCGGGGGGAGCGTCACGCTCGAGTACAACTGGATGTCCCGGTGGGGCGACTACGCGATCCACTTCGGGTACTGCGAGGAGTTCTGCGGCGGTACGTCGCTCGCTGATCCCATTTCAAAAGTGCTGACGATGACGGGCAACGTGATGGTCGCGGGCCCAGCATCGGTGAACGATCGCATCGTGACGCTGTACGCGTCGCAGGCGGAGTCGACCGATGGGACCGGAACTCTCTCGGTGCTGGAGGCGAGGTTCGTGAACAACACGATCATCGGCACAGCGGTGAATGCGGGCGGCCTCGCTTTTCTGCTGATCGCGAACCAGCCGGGAGCCGTTCAACACAAGGTGACGTTCATGAACAACGCGCTGGTCGGCGTGGCGGCGGCGTACACCGAGAATGTGCCCGGCAACGCGGACTATCTGGTGAGAGGGGAGAACAACTGGTTGCCCACCGGCGCGGACTTCGGAGCGCTGACGGGCACGCTTCAGGGAGCTTCACCCGGCTTCGAAGACGAGAGCGCGATGGACTTCCGCCCGAACGTCTCGAGTGAGCTCCGCAACCACGCGGCGCTCGTCACTCCGCCGCTCGAAGCGCCGGTGAGCGAGTACTACCGCGATGAGATCGTGGCAGCCCTCGCGAGGACCCGGCAGAAGGTCGCTGACATCGGCGCGTTCGAGTACGGGAACGACGCGGCCCCTGTGGGCTCGGCATCCGGAGCGCTCGAACCGAAGCACCTCGGAGTCGGCTGTCAGGTCGCGGGAGGAGATGCGGCGATCGCGTGGATGGTGCTCGCAGCAGTTCAGCGGGGTCGACGGCGGACGCGTGAAGCACGTCGTTAACTTCGACGTCGGCAACGGATGGGGTTGGCTGGAAAAACCAAACCAAAAAGCGAGCGCTGCGTTATTTCATGGTTGGTTTTTCCATCCAACCCCAAAAC
>JBJMQN010000059.1:0-3403 GCA_045802665.1 Myxococcaceae bacterium
ACGACATGAACAACACGCCGCCCGTTCACGCGCTCAGCGGACGCGGCATCATCACCAATCTCAAGGGCTATCGCGTCGTCGGCGACTACTCGCTGGACTCGCCGCCGCTGGAGATCCTGCGCGGGCTGGAGCGCGGCGAGATCGACGTCGCCGTCGTCTGGGGTCCGCTCTCGGGCGTGCTCGCGAGCAAGGCGCCGAAGAAGTGGACCGTGAGCGAAGTGAAGCCGGGGCCGCAGGACTTCGCGACGGCGTTCTCCATCTCGGTGGCGGTTCGCAAGGACGCGCCCGAGCTGAAGGCGGAGTTGGATCAGGCGATCTCGAAGCGGCGGACGGACATCGACGCGCTGGTGGACCGGTTCGGCATTCCCCGCGCGGAAGGAGAGACGAAGTGAAGCGCGCGGTCCTGCTCATTGCGGTGGTCTCAGCCGTCGCCTGCGATCGCGAGCAGCGGCGGTTCACCGAAGTCGCGCCGGCCTCCGGGCTCAACACCGACTCGATCCAGGTGGGCGAGAACACGCCCGGCGGCGCGGCGATCCAGGCTCCGCCGCTGCGCCCCGAGTACATCGACAACGCATGGGCGGTGAGCGAAGGGCGCAGGCTCTACCTCCAGTTCAACTGCGCGGGCTGCCATTCGCTCTACGGCGGCGGCGGCATGGGACCGCCGCTGATGGACGACAAGTGGATCTATGGCGGTGAGCCCGCGAACGTGCACGCCTCCATCGTCGAGGGCCGCCCGAACGGAATGCCCGCCTTCCGCGGAAAGATTCCGGACAGCCAGGTCTGGCAGCTCGTCGCCTACCTCAACTCTCTCTCCGGAAGGGCGCGACAGGACGTCGCCAACGGCCGCGACGATCACATGTCCTCGCATCCGCCGGACGTGATGATGCCGCCGCAGGGCGAGAAGGCCGAAGAGCACTACTCCCCCACCGCCGGGCAGAAGGAGAGCCCGAAGGAATGAGGCCGCGCGCGAAGAGCTCGCGGCGCTCGCCAGCGTCGCAGGAGGGTGTGCGTCGCAGCGCGACGATGATGACGGTCACGGCCGTCCTCCTCGCGCTCTGCGGCTGCAAGGGCGCGCAGGACTCGCTGGATGCGGCGGGCCCTCAGGCGCAGCGCTTCGGGTCGCTCTTCTGGCTCTTCTTCTGGGTGACGGGGATCGCGTTCGGCATCACGCTCATCGTCCTCGCGATCTCGCTGCTGAAGCGCGGACCGCGCGCGACGATCGAGCCGGAGCTCGAACCGATGCCGCAGGACTACGGCCCATCCGTCCGGCCCATCCGTCCGTTGGACATTCCGTACGATCGAAAAATGGTCCGCGTGATCACCGGCGCGTCGTTCGTGACGGTGATTCTGCTCTTCGTCCTGCTCATCGCCTCCGTCTCTACCGGTCACGCGATGTCCAGCCTGGATGAGAAAGACGCGCTGGATGTCACCATCATCGGCCGGCAGTGGTGGTGGGAGATCCATTACCCGAACGCCAACGATCCGAGCCAGGAGGTCGTCACCGCGAACGAGCTCCACATCCCGGCGGGCCGCACCATCCGCGTGAAGCTCATCTCGCGCGACGTCATCCACAGCTTCTGGGTGCCGAACCTCGACGGGAAGCTGGACCTCATCCCCGGCTACGTGAATCAGCTCAAGTTCCGGGTGGACTCGCCCACGCACCTTCGCGGCCAGTGCGCGGAGTTCTGCGGCCTTCAGCACGCGCACATGGGGCTTGAGGTCTTCGCGGACTCTCCGGAGAACTTCGAGAAGTGGCTGATGGCGCAGCGGCTCCCCGCCCCCGAGCCTCAGACCGCTGAGCTGCAGCGCGGCCGCGAGGTCTTCGTGCACGGCCCCTGCGGGATGTGCCACACGATCTCCGGCACGGACGCCGCCGCGACGATTGGCCCCAACCTCACGCACCTGAAATCCAGAACCACGCTCGCGGCGGGCACGCTGCCGAACAACAAGGGCGATCTCGGCGGGTGGATCTTGAACTCGCAGGCGATCAAGCCCGGCGTGCAGATGCCGTCGATCAACCTCTCCGCGCAGGACTTTCAGGCGCTCCTCAACTACCTGGAGACGCTCCAATGAACGCGGCTGAGACCCCTGCCCCGTTCGTCGAGGTGCCGGATCTGACCGAGGGTCAGCGCGCGCAGCTCACCCGAGCGTGGAAAGCGCCGAAGGGGTTCATCGGCTGGCTGAAGGACACGCACCACACGAGCATCGGCAAGCGGTACATCGTGACCGCGTTCATGTTCTTCGCCTTCGGGGGCATCGAGGCGCTGATCATGCGGCTTCAGCTCTCGAAGCCGGACAACCACCTCGTCGGACCGGATCTCTACAACCAGCTCTTCACCGTCCACGGCACCACGATGATGTTCCTGTTCGCGGTGCCGGTGATGCAGGGCCTGGGGCTGTACGCGGTGCCGCTGATGATTGGCGCTCGGAACAGCGCGTTCCCGCGGCTCGCGGCGTTCAGCTACTGGGCGTACCTGTTCGGCGGGCTGTTTCTGTACGTGATGTTCCTCATCAACACCGGCCCCGACGCGGGCTGGTTCGCCTACGTGCCGCTGTCCGGTCCGCAGTTCTCTCCGGGAAAGCGCGTGGACACGTGGGCGCAGATGATCACGTTCACCGAGATCGCGGGCCTCGCCGGCGCGGTGAACCTGGTCGTCACGATCCTCAAGTTCCGTGCGCCGGGCATGTCGCTCTCGCGGATGCCGCTCTTCGCCTGGTCGCAGCTGGTGATGAACCTGATGGTCATCTTCGGGCTGCCCGCGATCGTGCTCTGCAGCATGCAGCTCGCGCTGGACCGGCTGGTGGGCACGCACTTCTTCAACCCCGGCGCCGGAGGAGATGCGCTGCTCTGGCAGCACCTCTTCTGGTTCTTCGGCCACCCGGAGGTCTACATCATCTTCGTCCCGGGCCTCGGGATCATGGACACGCTGCTCATCGCGTTCTGCCGCCGCGAGGTCGTGGGCTACATCGCGCTGGTCAGCTCGCTCATCGCCACCGGCTTCCTCGCGTTCGGGCTGTGGGTTCACCACATGTTCGCGACGGGGCTGCCGCAGATAGGCGCGAGCTTCTTCACCGCCGCCTCCATCCTCATCTCGCTGCCCACCGCGGTGCAGGTCTACTGCTGGCTCGCGATGCTGTGGCGGAGCAGGCCGCGGATGTCGGTGCCGCTCGCGTTCGCGCTCTCGTTCTTCGTGGTCTTCGTGCTGGGCGGGATGACGGGCGTGATGCTGGGGAGCGTGCCAATAGACCTCCAGGTGCACGACACGTTCTTCGTGGTGGCGCACCTGCACTACGTGCTGCTCGGCGGCTCGGTGATGTTCCCGCTCTTCGGCGCCATCTACTATTGGTACCCGAAGATGACCGGCAAGCAGCTCAGCCAGAAGCTCGGCTGGCTCAACTGGGC
>JBJMQN010000060.1:0-3757 GCA_045802665.1 Myxococcaceae bacterium
AACCAGCCTCGCCACGTTCTCGTCGAACAGGTTCAGGTGGCCGAAGCTCACCCAGCGCCGGATCTCCTCCTTCACCTTCACCTTCCCGCCCGGGACCTCGTCGAACCAGCGCGCGAGGTTGCTCTCGCTGGTGGAGCGCAGCGAAGACGCGCCGTACTCCGCTCGCCGGGCGATGTTCAGCACGCGCCGGGAGATGTCCGTTCCGTACACCTCGACATCCCAGCCTTCGAAGCGTCTGGACTCCTTCGCCAGCATCGCGATCGTGTAGGGCTCTTCACCGGACGAACAGCCCGCGGACCAGATGCGGAGGCGGCGGCTGCGCGCGTTCTTCTGCTCCAGCAGCGGCAGGAGCTCTTCGCTGAATGCCTGAAGCTGCTGCGGCTCGCGGAAGAAGTACGTCTCGTTGGTGGTGAGCGCCTCGACGGCGGTGTCGAGCTCCGCTCTGCGCAGCGGATCGAAGCGGAGGTAGCGGTAGTAGCTCGCGAAGTCGGTGAGCCCGAGCTGCTCCAGTCTCGGAAGCAGCCGCCGCTCCATCACGTACTTGAGATCTTCGCGGACCAGGATGCCGCAGTGTTCGTAGACGAGATCGCGCAGCAGGCGAAAATCCTCCTGCGTCATCTGCGGGCGGATGTCGTCGAACGAACCCACTCAGCGCCGCCTGAGCTTCTCGAACGCCTCGTCCAGCACCTGCCGGGTGTACGGATCGCGCTCCCGGCTCAGCGCCGCGGAGACGGTGTCCACGACCTCCGCGCTGCCGGAGACGCCGAGGAGACGGCCCGCCGCCGCTCGAACGTCCCAGCGCGCATGGCCGAGCAGCGTCACCGCCGTCGCTACCGCGGACGAAAGCCCCGCCCCCGCTGCGAGCGCCTCCTTCAAGACCTCCGGATCGCCATTCTTCACCGAAGCATCCAGCGCCCGGGCGTCGAAGCGTCCAAGCCGTGCCAACGCACGGACCGCTCGCGAGGCGAGGTACGGATTTCTCGACGTGAGCGCGCCTGAGATCGGAGCCGCGAGCGACTGCAACCCCGCGTCCGCCGCCGCGTCGATCGCCGCGCCCTGCACCGACGCCTCGGGATCCGCCAACGCGCCCACGAGCAACTGCTCCGCCGCGGCGCCTTCGAGCTTCCCGAGTGAACGCGCCGCCGCCGCTCGCACGGGCGCCTCTTCGTCCGTGAGCGCGAGCCGGAGCAGCTCCTGACTCTCGCGTCCACCGATCGCGCTGGCCGCTTCCGCCGAGGCCGCCCGAACCGCGGGATCCGGATCTTTCAGCGTGAGCTGAAGGTGTGGCTCCGCCGCTTTTCCGCCGACGCGCGCGAGCGCAAAGACCGCCGCCGGCGTCGCCGAATCGTGAACGCGGGCCTGCAGAACCTTGAGCACTTCCGAGTGGAACGGATCCGCCAGCGCGACCAGCGCGCGCCCGGCAGCCGCCGACGCCGCTGAATCGAGGAGCCGCAGCAGCACCGGAATCGCCTCGCGCGACTGACTCCGGCCGAGCGCCTTGATCGCGAACAGCTGCAGCTCCGGCTCGTCGTTCTCCGAGAGCTCCGCGAGCTGCGCGACGAGAGATGGATCCGAGAGCGGAACGAGCGCCTCGGCGGCGACCGCTCGGGCCGGCGCGGAGAGCTCGTTCATGCTGGAGAGCAGCACGCGAGCGCCAGCGGACCCAAGCCGCTCCAACGTGGCCGTCACCTCCGCCGCCATCGCGTCGTCCCGGGCGACCTCCGCCACGGTCCTCGCCAGCGACACCTCTCGCAGCGCGCCCACGACGGCGAGCGCACCGAGGCGAAGATGCGCCTGCTCACTCTCCAGCGCGTTCTTGAGCGCAGCGCCCAGCTCCGGTGAAGGCTTCACCGTCGCGCGCAGCGCCTGTTCGAGCTCGGTCGTCCCCGCCCGGGCGCTCACTCCCAATGCCACGAGCGCCGCCTCACGCACGCCGCGCCGTGCATCAGAGAGTGCCCGGCAGATCCGCTCCAGCGCCGCCGGCTCACGCACGAGCCCCAGGACCCGGAACGCAGCACGGCGGAGCGCGCCATCGTCGAGCAGCGGCATCAGCACCGGCAGCGGTGGCGCGTGTCGCAACGACGCGAGGCCATCCAGCGCGGCGAGCTTCAGCAGAGGATCCGAATGTCCCAACAGCCGTTCAATCGCACGACGCGCCTCGTCGCCCCCGACCTTCGCCAGCGCCTCGGCGACAGAGAGCTGCACGTTGCGATCGGCATCGCCCAATGCCTGCACCAGCGCGGGCGCGGACTGTGGATCGCGCGCCTCGGCGAGGATGTCCGCCGCGAACTTCCGCTGATCCGGATCCGCGTGTTGCAACAGCTCCAGCAGCGCCGGCGTGGACGCAGGTGCCATCCTCGCGAGCGCCTCGGCCGCCGCGTTCCGTGCGCCGGTCTGTCCGCGTTCGCCAAGGATCTGGAGCAGGGTCGGAATAGCGTCCTGCAGATTTCGCAGCGACGGAATCCGCTCCGCGGCGGCCTTCCGCACGCGCCAGCTCTCGTCGTAGAGCGCCTTGAGGAGAATCTCGGTGGCGTCCGGCTTGCCCACGTCGGCATCCGCGACCACGCGGTAGCGGGCCTCTTCGGCGGCCGTCTGCGGCTCGTGATCGATCACCGCTCGGGCTCCTTTGCGACGGTCGCCTTCACATCCAGCAGAAGCCGCAGCCTGTCCGGCGGGCCGCAGACGCCGAGCACGAACGGCGCGTGTCCGCCCGAGAGAATCCCCGGAGCCGGCTTGAGCTCGTCCAGCCCGACACGGATGACCTCGGTGACGCCATCCACCAGCAGCGCCACACGTCTGCGGCCAATCCGGCAGACGAGGAACTTGGGCTTCAGCTTCGGCGGCGGCGCGCCTTTGCTCTGCAAGCGCTTCCGCAGCTCCACCACCGGGATGATCGCTCCGCGCAGGTTGATGACGCCCTGCACCCACTCCGGTGCGCCCGCAACGCGCGTCGTCGGATGCGGCTGGAGGATCTCCTCGATGCGCATGATGTCGAGCACGTACTCCTCGTCGCCCAGCCGGAACGCGCAGAGCTGGATGGAGTCGTTCGCCTCGGGTGGCGGGAGCTGCAGCGGCGTCGCACTCACTGAAGCGCCCTCTCGAGATCGAGCAGGATGAAGAGCTGATCCTTCCTGCGGCCGAGGCCCACGATGCAGTCGCGCTCACCGCGAAGTCCCTGCGGCGGCGTCTCCAGCGTGGAAGCCTTCAGTCGGACGACGCCCGTCACCGCGTCCACGATCACACCCCACGGTCCATCCACAGCGTTCATCACCAGCACCCGCGCGCCGCGAGGGATCACCGCGTTCGCGGCCTCGGGCCCCGCGATCTTCATCACGTGATCGATGAGGCGCAGCCGCTTCTTCACGTCGTAGACCGGCATCACCTCGCCGCGCAGGTTCATGACGCCGAGCAGGTTCTCCGGCGCGCGCGGAATCTCAGTGAGCGACGGCACCTTCACGATCTCCCGCAGCGACGCGATTGGCACCGCGTAACATTCGCCGGCGAGCCAGAACGCGATGTATTCGCGCAAAGGCTCCTCCGGAATCGCGGACGGCGATTCACCCGTGGGCGCCGAGAGATCGAGCAGCCCGCTCTCCTCCTCATCCGGCCGGTAGAAGAACCTGTCGAGCGCGCGGCTCATATGACCTCCGCCCGCCGATCACCCAGGATGACCTCTTCCATCAGCGCGCCCACGTCCAGCACGAGCACGGTGCGGCGATTCCCGAGATCCGTCGCGCCCGAGATTCCGCGCAGCCCC
>JBJMQN010000061.1:0-2379 GCA_045802665.1 Myxococcaceae bacterium
ACGTCAGATGTCTGCCAGGGGCTCGATCACAGCATCTCGGACTATCCGCTGCTCATCGCAGGCAAGGGCGGCGGGTACCTCAAGTATCCGGGCGTCCACTACCGCCGGACCGATTCTCCGAACGCCTCCGACGTGTTGCTGACGGTGATGAAGTCCACCGGGGCGAACGTGAGCAGCGTGGGAGCGGATTCGGGTTTCAGCTCGACGGAGTGTTCGGGGATCAAGGCGTAAGCGTTCGGTTGAGCCGGGAGAGGTTCTGGGTTCAGCCCGGCTGCGCGGCGGATTGAGCAGCGTTCGGACTGCGGACCGGATCGCTCACCGATGTTCGTGGAGAGGTTCTGGGTTCAGCCCGGCTGCGCGGCGGATTGAGCAGTGTTCGGACTGCGGACCGGATCGCTCACCGATGTTCGTGGAGAGGTTCAGCCGGTCGTGGCGAGGGTTTCGGCGGCGGGTCGCGGCGTCAGTGGCTTTGCGCCGAGGCCCATCTCGTTCAGGGCCTCGAAGATGCGGACGCGCGCTCGGGACCAGGGCAGCACTTCGACGCGGTAGCCGTCCAGCGCGGCCAGCACCTGCTTGCGGTACGCGGGGCTGCCGGGGTCGGCGATGATCACAACTCCCCGGTCGGTGGTGGAGCGGATGAGGCGGCCCACGCCCTGGCGGAGCTGGATGAGGGCTCGCGGTAGGCGGTACTGCATGAAGCCTTGAAAGGACGCTCCGTCTTTCGTGAAGACTTCTTCGCGGGCGGCGACGATGGGGCGGCTCTGCGGCTCCAGCGGGAGCTTGTCGATGAAGACGCACGACAGCCCGCGGCCGGGGATGTCCACGCCCTGCCAGAAGCTCTTCGTTCCGAGCAGCACCGAGCCGAAGTCCTGCTCCTGCCTCGCCGCGAGCACCCGCCCGTTTCCTCTCGACTGACGGAGCACTTCGATTCCAGAGGGCTCCAGCACCGCTCGGACTTTCGCGCCCACTTCGTCCAGCCGCCGCGTGGAGGCGAACAGCCCGAGCACACGCCCGCCCATGTACTGCGCGAGCCCTGAGATGCGCGCGGACGCCCAGTCCACGAACTCCTGTGATTGCGGATCCGGCGCGTCGGTCACCAGCATCACCAGCGTCTGCCGCTTGAGATCGAACGGCGTGGGCTCGCGGAGGAAGGTGGGCGGGCGCTCCTGACGCCGCGTCAGCCCGAGCCGGTCCAGCACCCACGGCGTCTTCGGGCCGGTGGACAGCGTCGCGGAGGTGAGGATGAGCGTCTTCCGCTCGTCGGCGAATGCCTGCGAGAAGAAGGATGAGACGTCCGTCGGCTGAGCGTTCAGCGCCCAGTCATTTCGCCCCGCGCCGAGACTCCGCGCCGTCGCGAACAGGCAGCGCCCCGGCTTCGGCGGCTCCCCGAACTCTTTGACCGTCTGGTGCAGCTCGCGGAGCTCTTCCTCGGCGCCGGACAGCTCCTTGTCGAGCTCGGGGCGACGGATGGACAGATCCGGCGCAAGCTCGAGCAGCTTCGGACGAAACGCCTTCTCCAGCTCGTCGAGATCTTCGGACAGCGAGACGAGCGCCGCGTGCACGTGCTTCCACTCCGCGGAGCTCTGCATCTCCGCGGTGATGCGGCAGTCCCGGCTGTAGCCGCGATCGGACTCGCCCACCTGATCCACGAGATGACTCACCGCTTCGCCGAGACCTCGGGCGTCGGAGAGGAGTTGCTCCACGCGCGCTTCGAGCTCCTTCAGAAGCTCCGTCCCCGCTTTTCCGAGTCCTAACCCCGCCAGCGCCCGCTTGATGTCTCCGAGCACCCCTCGCCTCGACTCGCGCCCCAGGAGCCGATCCGAGAGCTGAAGGAACCGCAGGCTGGAGAGCTCCAGCGCGAGCGCCGTCGTCGCCGCGTCCTCGACTTCGTGGGCTTCGTCGAAGACGACGTGATCCAGCTTCGGGTAGCGGCCCGGCCACGAGAACGCGAGCGCCTGGTTCACGACCACGACGTCCGCGTCTTTCGCCTGCGCAACGGCCGAGTGGTAGTAGCAGCGACGGTAGTGCGGGCAGCGTTCGCCCAGCGTCGTCGCGGACTCGCTGCGCGCGCCGTGGAGCAGCGGCAACAGCAGCGGATAGTGCTCCTTGAACCAGTAGCTCACCCGGTCCAGGTCTCCGTCCGGACTGCGGCGGAGCAGGGCGCGCAGGTACGCTCGCGGGGCCCGCTCTTCGTGGGAGAGGTGGGCTTCGGCGACGGTGAGCTCCAGCGCTCGGCGGCGGCAGAGGTAGTTGGTCTGGCCTTTGAGGACCGAGAACCCGAAGGAGCCTTTCAGCGCGCGGTGTAGCCGCGGAAGGTCCTTCTCCACGAGCTGGTCCTGGAGCGTGCGGGTGTGCGTGGCCACGGCGACCTTCTGGCCG
>JBJMQN010000062.1:0-4170 GCA_045802665.1 Myxococcaceae bacterium
CGGGAAGTCGGCCTCGTCCGCTTCGTCGACGGTCCCGTCACCATCGTTGTCCGCGCCGTCAGCGCCCGCACCGAGCAGCTGCACCCGCTCGAGATGTGGAGCCCCTGACAGCCGCGCCGTGTTGGCGACGCTCCGGATCGCGAGCAGCGAATCCAGGAACGTGTTGGTCACCAGCACCTGCTCATAAGGAACGCCCGCGCCGTCCGCGATGCCGTGCATCTCGTCCCGGTACGGTCGCGGAATCGAGTGCTCCAGCGACTGCGCCGAGTCCAGCAGCAGCTCGAAGCTGAACTGCCCGTTCTGGTAGCGGTCCTTCTTGTACTCGGTGAAGACGGCGGAGAGATCCGGCTGCTCGCGGTTCAGGTTCGGCAGGATCGAGCTCGCCAGCAGCCGTCCATAGAAGGAGCGCACCTTGCTGCGCAGCTTCTGGCCATGCTGAAAGCCGCGGTCGTACGCGGAACCTTCGAGGACCACCGTCTCCCGGGTCGCCGGCGGCTCCGCGGCAGTGCAGGACGCGAGCAGCACCAACGCCGCCGCAGCTTGCAGCGCAAACCTTACGAACGCCCTGTCTTTCGTCGCGGTCTTCATTGGTGAATTGGTCGAGGCCTTGAAATTTCGACGGCGGTAGGTTTACACTGGAAACCATGCAGCCGTCCACTACCCCCCGCGCGAAAACGATTCGGCGCCGCGAGCCGCTCAACCCGGAACGGATCGCCAGAGCCGCGCTGGAGCTGATCGACGAGACCGGCCTCGAGGAGTTCAGCACCCGGAGGCTGGGCAAGGTGCTCGGCGTCGAGGGGATGGCGCTCTACAAGCACTTCGAAAGTCGGGAGGCGCTCCTCGACGCGGTGAGCGAGCTCCTCATCTCCAGCATCATCATCCCGAAGAAGGGCAGCGGTTGGGCGGAGCGGGTGCGGATCTTCGCTCGGCAGTATCGATCGATCGCCCGGATGCATCCGAAGGCGTACCCGCTGCTCGCGATGCGGCGGCTCGGCACCGAGAAGTCCTTGATGTTGATCGATGACGTCTTCGCGGCGCTGCTCGAAGAGGGCTTCGAAGCGCAGGAGGCAGCGTTCCTCTTTCGCACCGTGGGGAACTACTGCAACGGCACCGCGCTGGATGAGCTCGCGATCATGGCGCAGCTCCAGACGGGCGCGCCTCGCGTGATTCCTCACGGCGAGGTCGACGCGTTTTTGCATCCCGCCTACTTCGACACCCAGTTCGAGGCGGGATTGGACCTGATTCTCGACGGCTTCGCTCGCAGGCGGGCCAGGCGGAAGGAGTCGTAACGCATGTTTCCGAAAGAGGGCCTCACGAAGCAGGCAGTGCTGGAGCGGATGAAGAAGATGCGCTCCGACGACGCGCGCTGGAAGGAAGGGCGGACCTTCAGCCTCGTCTACCACGCGGGAGATGAGATCTCCGGGCTGCTGCAGGACGCGTATTCGATGTTCATGAGCGAGAACGCCCTCTCGCCGTTCGCGTTCCCTTCGCTGCGGAAGTTCGAGAGCGAAGTCCTCCGCATGGCGGCCGAGCTCTTCCACGGCGGACCGGACGCCGCGGGATCGATGACCTCGGGCGGCTCCGAGAGCGTGCTGATGGCGGTGAAGACCGCTCGCGAACGGATGAAGGCGGAGAGGGGCATCACTGCGCCCGAGATGGTGATCCCGATCACCGTCCATCCCGCGTTCGAAAAAGCGGCGCACTACTTCGGCGTGAAGCCGGTCCATTGCCGGGTGGGCGCAGACTTCCGAGCGGACGTCTCGCACATGAAGGAGCTCATCAACGAGAACACGGTGCTGCTGGTGGGCTCGGCGATCTCGTATCCGCAGGGCGTGGTGGATCCGATCGAGGAGATCGGACAGCTCGCACAGGAGCGCGGCATCTGCTGCCACGTGGACGCGTGCCTCGGCGGCTTCATGCTCCCCTTCGCGAAGAAGCTCGGCCGCGAGATCCCGAAGTTCGACTTCGAAGTTCCGGGCGTGACGAGCCTCTCCGCGGATCTGCACAAGTACGGGTACGCGGCGAAGGGTGCGTCGGTGATCCTGCACCGGAGCAAGGAGTTCCGGCGGCACCAGTTCTTCACCTACTCCGAGTGGCCGGGCGGCCTGTACGCATCGCCTTCGATGACGGGTACGCGGCCGGGCGGTGCGATCGCCGCGGCGTGGGCGGTGGTGAATCACCTCGGCGAAGAGGGCTATCTGAAGATCGCCAAGCGTGTGCTCGACACGACCAGGAAGCTGCAGGACGGGATCGCGGCGATCGACGGGCTGCGCATCCTCGGGAAGCCGGCGATGAGCGTTTTCGCGTTCAACTCGGACGTGCTGGATGTCTACGCGCTCGGCGATGCGATGGAGGCGAAGGGCTGGTCGCTGGATCGGCAGCAACGTCCGCCCGCGTTGCACCTGATGGTCACGCCCGCGCACGAGCCGGTGGCCGACCTGTTCCTCGCGGATCTCCGCACCTGCGTAGAGAGCCTGAAGAAGGGTGAGCCCGCGCCGGACGGAAGCGCCGCGCTCTATGGGATGCTCGGCGCCGTGCCGGAGACGACCGCTCGTGAGGGCTTCCTGCTGGAGATGATGGATGGGATCTATGACTAAGCCCGATCGGCTCGCGCGCCGTGCGGCGGGAATCGGTTCGGATCAATGATCGCGATCCTCCAGATCGTCGCGGCGCTCCTGGTCCCGGCTGCGGCGCTGTATGGCGCGAGCAAGGTGAAGCCGCTCGAGTGGATTGGGCCGGTGGGGCTTTGCTACCTCGCGGGGCTCGCGGTAGCGTATGCTCCGGCGATCTCCTTGAACCGCGCGGTCTCCATGCACGTCGCGGAGATCGCCGTCCCGCTCTCGATGCCGCTGCTCCTCTTCACCACGCGGCTTCGGAAGTGGCTGAAGCTCGCGAGACCCACGTTGATCGGGTTCGCGCTCGCGTGCGTCGCAGCGGTCGCATCTTCATTGCTCTACGGCTGGCTGTTTCGGTCGCGTCTCACGGAAGCCGCGAAGGTCGCCGGGATGCTGGTGGGCGTGTACGTCGGCGGGACGTCGAACCTGTCGGTGATCGGCCTCGCGCTGAAGGTGAAGGAGGAGACGTTCGTTCTGCTCAACGCGTCCGACGTGGTGGTGGGCGGCGCGTATCTGCTCTTCCTGCTCACGATCGCTCAGCGGGTAGCGCTGCTCTTCCTGCCGAAGTTTCGGAAAGCGGAGGCGACGGCGGGGGAATCGACGAACGACGAGCCGGCGGAGAAATCAGTCTGGCGGCGCGATCGGATGTTGCCGATGTCCGGCGCGCTGCTCGCATCGCTGGGAGTCGCCGGCGTGAGCGCCGGGCTCACGTGGGTCGTCTTCGGAAAGATCGGCGACGACCAGGTGCCGATTGTCCTCTTGCTCATCACGACGATCGGCCTCGGCTGCTCATTCATCACGAAGCTTCGTGAGAACGAAGGCAGCTACGAGCTCGGCGAGTACATCCTGCTCTCGTTCTGCTTCGCGATCGGAACGCTGGCCAACGTGCGCGAGCTCGCGTCGGCGAATCCGGATCTGCTGCTGATGGTCGCCGCCGTGCAGTTCACCGCGATCGCGCTTCACTACGGCCTGTGCGCGATGTTCCGAGTCGACGCAGACACGACGCTGATCACGTCCACCGCGACGATCTTCGGACCCGCGTTCATCGGACCGGTCGCGAAGTCGCTGAAGAATCGTGAGCTCGTCGTGGGCGGGATCACGACGGCGCTCGTCGGCTTCGCGATCGCGAACTATCTCGGGCTCACGACCGCGTATCTGCTGAGCGGGAAATGAGCTCGAAGGTCCTCGACGTCGCTGGGGGGTGGCTGGAAAAACCAACCCTAACCGGGCCGGAACGTGCTCCTGAGGGTTGGTTTTTCTCGCCACCCCTCCGCTGCGGTGCGGGGGGCGAGCCGTGCGCGTCCGGTCCGGCGTACTCGCCGCGGCGCTCCCATATTGGAGTTCGCAGCAAGCGGGTATCCGTGGCGCGGTCCAGGGGCCGCCGATGAGATCGCGAGCGCGCATCCTCGGCGCGGTTCACCGGACCCGACGATGAAATCGCGAGCGTGGATCCGCGCCACCCTCCCGGTGGAGCCTGCAAGACATCGCAACCGCCCATCCGCCGCGCGCTCACAGCGGTGGCACCAATGAAATCGAAAGCGTTCATCCTCGCCGC
>JBJMQN010000063.1:0-2018 GCA_045802665.1 Myxococcaceae bacterium
CACGCTCTGGGTGATGGCGTCCGTCTGCGCGAACGCGAACGAGGCCACGCGCAGCGCCATCAGCGCCTCCAGCATCGCAGCGGACGGAGGAAGGCCGAGCTGCTCCGGTTCGAGCCCCGCGGAGATCGCCCGCTGCCGGGCGGACGCGAGCGCCGCGCGTGCAAGCTGCCCCACCGCCGAATTCTCCTCGGCCGCCGCTCCGCCAACGACCACGCTCTCGGCGGATTTCGCGCGCGTCTTGTCCTGCACCGCGTTCACCGCTGCCGACGCGGCTGCCACCGCGAGACCGATGGGAAGGCTCTGCCTCGCGACGAGCGCCGCGGCTCCGAACCCTCCCGCGCCAACGGTGGACAGCCGCATCCACAGCGCGGCCGGACCCCACCAGCGTCCCGCCGCTTGCGCGCGAACCTGCTGCGACAGATGCGGCTGAGCGGATTGGAGGCGCGCGGCGAAGTCTTCAGTGAGCCGCTCGCGCGCGACCTCGAAGCCGGTCTGGAGCTCCTTCGCGGCTTCATCGGTCACCGTCGCGAGCTCGTCCTCCGCGTCCAGAAGAACCTGCGAGATCTCTCGCAGCGCGGCGACCGCGTTGCTCGCACGGACGCGCTCCACGGTCGTCTTCTCACCGAGCTCGCGCAGGGCGGCGAGCAGCGCTGGATACTCGAAGAGCTCGCCGTCTCCCCGCCTCGCGTTGAGCGCGCTGACCGCGAAGACCTCCGGGCTCAACTTGAAGTGGTCCTCGGCGATTTTCCGGACCTGCGCCTTCAAGTCCTCGCGAGCGGTGGCCCCGAGCTCGTCCGCGAAATTCAGCACGAAGATCACCCGCCTTCGCCTCGCGAACTCCGAAAGGAAATCGAGCTGCGTCGCCTCCGCCACCGAACCGCGGTGCAGCACGACGATCGCAACGTCCGCCTGCTCCAGCCCCGCGCGCGCGACCTGCCGGTTCTGCAGCTCCACGCTGTTGAGATCCGGCGTGTCCAGAAACACCTGTCCGCTCCAGCTGTTCGCCGATCGCTGTGGGCTGTAGCGCTCCACCCTTCCGCCGAGCCGTTCCAGCGTCGACAGCTGCGCATCCAGAGGCGCGTACACCACGAGGCTCCGGCTCGTCGGCCGATCCACGCCTTCCACCGCGATGCGACTGCCTGCGAGCGCATTGAGCAACGTCGACTTCCCCGCGCCGGTCGCGCCGATGAGTGCCGCGGTGAGCGCCTGGCGATCTTCGGACAGCCCACGCTGATAGTCCGCGAGCAGCCGGCTCAGCCGTTCCCGCTGGTGGCGCACGCTGGGGAGTGGTTCGAACAGCTCGATGAGCTCGCGCACTTCACCGGCCTCGGGCAGCCCGTTCATGCGTTCTCCAGTGCGGCGGCGGCGGCATCGAATTGCGCGGAGAGCTCTTTGCCCGTCCTCACCTGCGCATCGAGGTGTGAGAGCAGTGGCGCGAAGAGCCGCTCCTCCAGTGCCTTCGCCAACGATTCGCCGTGGGCCTCGGACCAGCGCGTCGTCACCCGCGAACGGACGCTGCTGCCGAGCATGTCGACGAACTTCTCCAGCAGCGGCGTCGACAGCAGCGTTCCGGCCCAGATGATCGCGTCATGACCGATGCCACCGCTTGCCACGGTGACGAACGCCGCTGCGCCCGCTGGAACCGAATAGACCAACGTCGTCAGCGCCTGCATCACCTCTTCGCGGCCATCCGCCGGCAGCTCCTTCGCGATCAGGTGTCGCGAGTAATCGTAGAGCGCGGCGCGGTCGTGCTGCTGCAGCTCCGGCGTCTCGATCGCGAGCGGCGCCTGCAGCTTCTTTTGCAGCTCCGAACCCATCGCGTCCTTCAGCAGCGTCATCGCGAGCTCGTCACCGCGCCACGCCGCGATCTCCGGAGTGAGCGCCTCCGCCATCAGGCGAAGCCCGTCTTTCAGAGACTCCTCGGTGAGGTCGCGCGAGGGTGCTTTCGGCGGCGGTTCGGCCGCGAAGGACTTGCGCACCTGACGGCCGACGAACGACAGCGCGGTGGCGAGCCCCCG
>JBJMQN010000064.1:0-3513 GCA_045802665.1 Myxococcaceae bacterium
CGAGGTCTCGGCGGCATGACAGAGCGCTTCCTCGACACGCTCGCTGTCCGGAAAGACTGCTATCCGCCGACCGTTCCCGCCCATTTGATCAGCACCCTAGCGGACGGGTCCGACATTGATGAAGCAGGCCCTCTGATAGGTTCCGCGCGTGCTTGCTTCCTCGCTCCTCGTCCTGGCGATCACCGCTTCCGCGCCCAACGTTCATCCGCTGAAGTTTCATCTCGTGGGCGATTCGGTGGCGACGGGTGTCGGAGCGGCCGCGTGGCTCAGCTCGGAGTACGTGTTCAAGAAGCAGCTCGCTCCGCCGAATTGCCGCTGGTGCGATCGCAACGGGCTCGAGGACACGTTGAACCCCATCGATCGTTGGGGCCGGGGGATCGCGGCGCGCCCGGAGTCGCTCAAGGGTTGGGACACCGCGAGCACGGTCGTCGGCTTCGTGGTTCTTCCACTGACGTTGTTCGGAACGGACGCCTGGCTTGCTCACCGCGATGACGCGCTGGATGGCGTGCCCGTGGATATTCTCTTGAGCGTCGAGGCGCTGATGGGCGCGCTCACGTTGAATCAGGCGGTGAAGTTCGTGGCGGGCCGGGAGCGGCCGTTCGTGCACCGGCGTTCGCTCGGCGAAGTCGGCGATTCGGCCGCGTTCGCGAACCCCACCGACGACAACCTCTCGTTCTTCTCGGGGCACAGCACCTTCTCGTTCGCGCTGCTCGCGGCGACGGCGACGATCGCGGATCTGCGCGGCTACCGCGGGTCGAAGTGGGTGTGGATCGTCGGGCTGCCGATCGCGACGGCGGTGCCGCTGATGCGGATGGCGGCGGACAAGCACTACCTGACGGATGTGGCGACCGGCGCGGTGATTGGAACATTGGTGGGTATCGGCGTTCCGCGGCTGTTTCATGGTCGCGCGGATTCGGGGATCGACGTGACGCTGGTCCCAGCGCCGGGCGGAATCGCGGTGGATGCGAGGTTCTGAGGCGCCGCGCAGGCGCTACCAGGAAGATCGTTCGGTCCGAACCCGGATCCGCACTTCGCTGAAGGGCTTCTCGTCGTGCGGTTTGATGAGCGTGAGCACGTGGTCGCCCTTCGTCGCGGGAACTCTCCCGGTGAACGGCGGCTCGAGGACCATGACCAGCGCGCCGTCCATTCGCAGCTCCAGCGGACCGTCTTTCGCGGACGCTCGCACTCGCACGGGGATGGTTTGATCCGCCGACGGCATGTCGGGGAAGAGCAGGTACTCGTCGCCGTTTTGCGGTGAGAGGAACCCGCTCGCGTACGTCGAAGTCGCGCTCCTTCCCGTGCACGCGGCCGCCAGCCACGGCTCCTTCGCGAGTCCCTCCGAACGCGCCCAGTCGTAGTACTCGAGGCCGAGGTCGGTGATGTGCCCGTTTCCGTCCGCGAGCTCATGGCAACGTTTGTCGAGCTCCGGCGGCAGCTCCGTCGCGACGTGCCCATGCATCGAGCATTCGTGCGCGGGCGCGGTGCCCGGCGCGAAAACCTCATCCATCGCGGCGGGACATGATGGCCCTGCTCGCTCGCCGGACAGAGGACAGATGCTGACCTTCTCCAGCTCCCCTCGCGCGACCAGCGGCTGGCCGTTGATCCCCGCCATCGCCTTCTTCATCACGCGCTTGAAGATGGGCCCCGCGCCAGTGATGCCGGACACCTGAATCATCGGCGTGCCGTCGAAGTTTCCGGCCCACACCGCGACGGTGCGCTCTTTCGTGAAGCCCACCGTCCAGTTGTCCGAATACCCCTTCGACGTGCCGGTCTTCGCGGCGACCGGGAACGGCAGACGGAGCGCGTTGTCGAGGCCGAACGCTCTCGCTCGGGCGGCGTTGTCCGAGAGGATGTCGGTCACCAGCGCGGCGGCGGACTCTTCGGTGAAGCGATGCGGTTTCAGCTCGGGCGTGAGCGGGATTTCGGTTCCGTCCGCACGCAGCGCTCGCTTGATGGGGCGGAGCGGGATCAGCACGCCGCCGCGGGAGAGACCGGAGAACGCTCGCGCGGCTTCCCAGATGGAGACCTCTCCATTCCCGAGCACCACGCCGAGTCCGTAGAAGTCCGCCGGCTTGTCGAGAGAGTCGAAGCCCGCTCGCCGCAGAGCCGCCAGCGCTCTCGCCGGGCCGAGCTCTTCGGTGAGCCGCACAGCGGGCACGTTGTAGCTGTTGGCCAGCGCTTCTCTGGCTCGCACGGGACCGTGGAGTCGCCGGTCATAGTTCTTCGGCGCGTAGGAGCCCTTCTGCGCACCGAACGCCGTGTCGAGATCCGCGAGGACGGAGGCTGGCGTGAACCCCGCCGTGAAAGCCTCCGCGTAGACGAACGGCTTCAGCGCAGAGCCCGGCTGCCGCTTCATCTGGATGCCGTCGTTCTGCCCGCCGATCTCCGAGTCGAAGAAGTTCTTGCTGCCCTGATACGCGAGGATCTCGCCCGTCGCGTTGTCCACCACGAGCGCCGCAGCCGAGCCGACCTTTCGATCCGCGAGGCGGGAGATCTCTTCCACGATCTGATCCTCGACGTCGGACTGGAGCGCCGGATCCAACGTCGTCTCGATCGTCACCGCGTCAGAGAGTCCCCATTGCTTGAGGTGCGAGGCGATGAACTCCACGAAGTGCGGCGCTCGGAAGGCGGCGTTGAAGGCTTTGAGGTCGATGGGATCGTTCTTGGCGCTCGTGCGCTCTTCCGAGGTGAGCGCGCCGATCGACTCCATGCGCTGCAGCACCCAGAGCTGCCGTTCTGCGAGGCGTTCCGGCTTGCGGTACGGGTTGTAGGCCGAGGGTCCCCGCGGAATGGAGGCGAGCATTGCGGCCTGCGCGGTGGAGAGGTTCTTCGCGCCTCGGCCAAAGTAGAGCTCGCTCGCGGCTTCGAGGCCCCAGGTGTTGTTCCCGAAGGGGATCCGGTTCAGGTACTGCTCGAGGATCTCTCGCTTGGAGAGGTGCGCTTCGAGACGCAGCGCCCAGAGCGCTTCCTGGATCTTTCCCGAGAAGGTTCTAGGCCGCGGGATGAGGTTCCTCGCGAGCTGCTGGGTGATCGTTGAGCCGCCCGCGACGATTCGGCCGGCCTCGATGTTCTGAACGGCCGCTCTCGCGATCGCCCACGGCGCAATTCCCGGGTGCCGGTAGAAGCTTCCGTCTTCGGCGGCGAGGAACGCGTTCTGGACGTTATCCGGGAGGTCGTCGAGCTTGATCGGCCGGCCTCGGCCATCAGCGGTCGAGTGGAGCTCCCGGAGGAGCCCGCCCTGGCGATCGAGGATTCGGACGGATGCGACGGGCTGGTAGCTGAGGAGCTCTTTCGGGGGCGGTTGGGCGAGCCAGGAGGCACCCCTGTGGCCCGTGGCGCCGCCCCCAGCCTGCCTTCGCCAGCCACCGTTTGAGATTCTGTCCCGTCGCGACCAGCAGGGCTTCCATGTTCACGTTGTCGAGGCCGCGTAAGCGGAACTGGCGTAAGCCGTGCCATTGCTTGGCTTCTCCGAATAACGGCTCGACCCCGACCGAGCGTTTGCGCATGGCCTTC
>JBJMQN010000065.1:0-11101 GCA_045802665.1 Myxococcaceae bacterium
CGACAAGTTCACCTGGGGCGGGTTCACGTTCGTGGTGATGACGAAAGATGGCGCGAAGCTCGAGCGCGTAAGAGTGGTGAAGCCGGTGAAGGGACCCATCGCGCCGGCGCCCACGACGGACAAGGAACGGGCGAAGGAAAAGCCCGAGGTGACCGAGGAGCGCAAGAGGCAGGAGCAGGCGGCGCTCGCTCGGGGGACGGGGTGAGCTTCGTCAGCGGGTCTATGCAGCGCGGTCACCATGAGCGAAGCACCTCTCAATGAACGCGGCGAGACGATCCGCGAGACGATTCGGCGGGTTCTCTCCGATGGACCTGCGACCGCGAAAGATCTCTCCGCTGAAGCGCACATTCCGGAGAAGGACGTCGCGGATCACCTCGAGCACCTCGCGAAGTCGCTCAAGAACGAAGATGCACGGCTGAAGATCGACCCCGCGGAGTGTCTTGCCTGCGGCTACGAGTTCAAGGACCGGAAACGCTTCACCAAACCGGGTGCGTGTCCGAAGTGCCGAAGCACGCGGATCGATCCACCGCAGTTCGAGATCGTCACCGAGTGATCCGCCACATGCCGAGCGTGTGCCCGCAGATCTCCTCTGAGTGCTCCTGCTCGTAGTTCGATGGCAGCTCCGTTCCCGCATCGAAGTAAACGACCACGCGGGTTCCAGCAGGCATTCGCGCAAGCCGCTCATGCGTCTTCGCCGCGAAGTCTTCGTGCTGGGCGCGATCGCCGACGTGATCGACTTCGCCGAATGGGTTGAAAAAGTAGAGCGCGCTGAATCCGCGCCAATCGAACGAGAACGCGTCCGCCTGGATGAACTCCGCGCGCGTGGCCCCCACTGACTCGGCGATTCGGCGCGCCGCGAGCGAGCAGTCCTCGTTCCGATCCACGCCCACCCACGTCCCTTCCGTCAGCAGCGCGCCCACGATGCAGAGCTTTCCCACTCCCGAACCGACATCGAGCACGCGCTCTCCAGCACGCGGCGACAGCAACTTCGCCACCCGCGCGGCGACTTCGAGCGGCGTCCAATGCACCGACGATTTTCCGCTCAGCCGACGCGGCAGGAGGCCGTCGAAGAGCGACTCCGGGAGCGCGTCGCCATTCCGGAGCGCCAGGGCGAGCGGCGATTCGATGTTCGGAGATCTCTTCAGTCGTCGTTCCCGCCGGACTCGAGCACGGGCGCCTGCGCCACGGATTGCTTCGTGACGAGCTCGAACGGATAGCGCGCCTCGGATCTCCCGTCCTTCACTCGCAGGCCGCCGCGCACACCGACGGTCAAAAGAATCGGCTCGACGTTCGTTTGCAGGCCGCGAAACACCAGCGGAACAACCGCATGAATCCGCCGGGTCTCCGTCCCGGACAGCCGCTCGCTCACCACGTTCACGCCCGAGGCGAAGTGGCGGGTGTTGAGCCAGAGCTCCCAATCCACCGACTCGGCCACTGCGTCGTCTCCGAGCGCCCCGACCTCCACCACAATGTCGAGGGTTCCCTTCCCGTCTCCTTCGAACGACGGCACCGCGCTCAGAAGCCGCGCCTCGGAAGCGGACACGTCCGACTGCGCTGCCGACGGACGACAGGCGCAAAGAAGAAGCAGCAGCACCGGGACGACGCGAATCACTCTGGGACGCACATTAGCGGACCGCGCAGCGACGCGTTTCACCTACTGACGGATGCCCTGCCCTCTACTGACACACTCCGCCACCAAACTGCTGCACCGCGCACGCCCCGCTGCCGCAGCTCACGCAGGTCTGACCCGCCTGGCCGCATTCGTATTGCGCGGTGCCCGCTCGGCATTCACCGTCGGTGGTGCAGCAGCCCGCGCAGTTGAGCTGGCTGCACGGTTGGCACGAGCCCCCGCCGCCCGCGAGCTCGCAGCGCTGATGCTGCGGACAGGTGTCACACGCTCCGCCGCCGTGGCCGCACGAGGTCTCGCTGGTCCCGGCGAGACATTCGCCGTTCGAAGTGCAGCAGCCACTGCACGTCTGCGAGCAGCTCGATCCGCCGGTTGAATTGTTCGGCGACGATCCGGCGGTCCCACCCGTCTTCGTCCCACCGGTTTCGATGGTGCACGACAGCGACAGCGCGACGACGACCCACAGCACAGAACGAAATTGCACGGTATCTCCTCACCCGCCAAGCAGCGGCTTCAGCGCATCCGCCGTGAGCGGCCACCCATGCCGCATGGCCAGAATCTCCAGCGCCTTCTGAAACTCGGCCGCGGTCTGAAAGCGAAGCTTCTTGTCCGCCATCAAGGCTCGCCTCGTGATCTGCGCGGCGTAGTCCGGCACCTCGGGCAATCCGAACAGCAGCGCCGCCTTCGCGTCACGGCCCTGATGCATCAGCTCCATCTCGGAGCCGCCGTCCCGCAGCTTCCGGTTCGCGAGCAGCTCCCAGAGCACGATGCCCGCCGCGTAGAGATCGCTGCGCGGGTCCACCGCTTCGCCCATCACCTGCTCGGGGCTCATGTACGGGAGCGTGCCTCGCAGCGCACCGGACTCGCCTCGCGACAGGCCCTCCGCGTCCGCCACGCCGAAGTCCGTCAGCTTCACGTCGCCGCTCACCGAAAGCAGGATGTTCGCCGGGTTCACGTCGCGGTGAACGATGGCGCCGCCGCTGTCGGTCACCTTCGCCCGGTGGATGTAATCGAGCGCCTTCACCACGCAGTACACGATGTACGTCGCCGCGGACGGAGGCATGGGCGTGCCTCCTTTGAGCAGCAGATCCTGCATGTACGAGAGCGGCCGCCCGGAGACGAGCTCCTGCACCATCAGGTAATCGATCCCTGCCTTGAAGCAGCGGAACGTCCGCACGATGTTGGGGTGACGCAGGCGCACGGTGAGCTTCGCCTCGTCGACGAACTGCTTCACGTAGCCGCCGTCGTTCCGATACGCGGGGAGCAGCCGCTTCAGCACGACATCGTCAGGCTCGCCGGCGGACTTCTGCGTCCCCTGCAGCGCACGCGCCTGGTACACCTCGGCCATCCCGCCGACGGCGATGCGCCCCACCACCTGATAACCGCCGAGTTCGAGCTGCTGCGACACCGTGGCTGAAAACTACCGTCTCTGACGTCCGGTGTGGAGATTTGCTGGCGTGTCCGCTCGAATCGGTGTGAGCAGATGCACTCAGCGGCCGCTCACAGAGACCGGTACAGCGCCTCGTACTTCTTCGCTGAAGTCTCCCAGGAGAAGTCCTGCTTCATGCCGCGGCGGCGGACTTCGGAGAGCTGGCGGCGGTTGGCGTAGAGCTCGCGCGCTCGGCCGATGGCGTGGAGGAGCGCCTGACTCTGGTACTCGCGGAACTTGATGCCCGTGCCTTCGCCGTCTGCGAGATCCGTCACCGTGTCCTGCAAGCCACCCGTCGCCCGCACCACCGGCACCGTTCCGTAGCGCAGCGAGTACATCTGGTTCAGCCCGCACGGCTCGAACCGGGACGGCATCAGGAAGAAATCTCCGCCCGCCTCCAGAAGGTGCGCGAGCGCATTGTCATACCCGAGCTTGAGCCCCACCCTCCCTGGGAACCGGTACGTCAGCTCCTTGAGCCCCTGCTCGATGCCGAAGTCCCCGCTGCCCACGCCGGCCACCAGCACGTCGTCCTCCAGCGCTCGCCAGAGGACGTCACTCAGCAGATCGAAGCCCTTCTGATCCGCGAGCCGGCTCACGAACACGAACAGCGGCGGCTCAATCTTGCCCGGCGGAAACTTGAGCCCCAGCCGCTCCAGCGCCTCGCGCTTGCACAGTTCCTTCCCCGAGATGTCCTCGGCGGAGTAGCGCGCGGGCAGGTAGGGATCCGTCTCGGGGTTCCACTCCTTCACGTCGATGCCGTTCAGGATGCCGTGCAGATTTTTCGCCCGGCGGCGCAGCAGACCATCGAGGCCGTTGCCCGCCTCGGGGCCTTGAATCTCCTTCGCGTACGTCGGCGAGACGGTAGTGAGCACGTCCGAGTACGAGAGCCCCGCCTTCATGTACGAGAGCCGGTCGTAGAACTCGACGCCGTCCGTCGTGAACAGGTCCCACGGCAGCCCGAGATCCGTCATCGCCTCTTTGGAGAAGCTGCCGGTGAACGCGAGGTTGTGGATGGTGAAGACGCTCTTCGCGCGGCCCACCACCGTGCCCACAAAGCCGCGCTTGAGCGCCACCGCCGCGAGGCCCGTCTGCCAGTCGTTCAGGTGCACCACATCCGGCGCGAAGCCGATCGCCTGCGCAGCGTTCAACGCGCCGATGGAGAGGAACGCGAAGCGGCGGTGGTTGTCGCCGTACTCGCCCCACATGTCTCCATAGATGCCCGGCCGATCGAAGTAGCCGGGGTTGGAGAGGAAGATGACCTCGTGGCGCGGCGAGACCTGCGCCGAATGCAGCGAGCCCACGTCCGTCCCGAAGGGAAAGCGGAGGCGGATCTCCTTGCCCAGTGGCTTCACGTCCTCGCGCTTCACCATCTGGTAGAGCGGCGTGACGACCTTCACCTCATGCCCGAGCGACGCCAGCGCTGCCGGGAGCGCGGCTGCCACATCGGCGAGCCCGCCCGTCTTGGAGAACGGCGCGACCTCGGAGGAGACGAACAGAACGTTCATTGAGCCGCGAAGCGCTCTAGCGAATATCTCCGCTCTCCGTCGTTGAAATTCGCCGCACTCAGGAGCAGATGGCTAGCTGCCATGCAGAACGATCCCTTCCAGCGCTTCAGCGAGCTGTTCGAGAAGGCCCGCGCCACCATCAAGGGCCGCGACTTCAACGCGATGACCATCGCGAGCGTCGACGGACACGGCCGCCCGTCCGCGCGCATCGTGCTGCTGAAAGGTTTCGACGAGAAGGGCTTCGTCTTCTACACGAACCTCCAGTCGAGGAAGGGGCGGGAGCTGCTCGGGCAGAGGCGTGCGTCGCTCGTGTTCTGGTGGCCGGAGATAGAGCACCAGGTGCGCATCGACGGGACCGTGAGCCAGGTCTCGGATGAGGAGGCGGACGCGTACTTCGCAAGCCGCGCTCGGGGCAGTCAGATCGGCGCGTGGGCTTCGAAGCAGAGTGAGACGCTGGATTCGCGCGAGGAGCTCGACGCGCGAGTGGCCGAGTTCGAGAAGAAGTTCGACGGAAAGCAGGTGCCGCGGCCGCCGCACTGGAGCGGACTGCGCATCACGCCGCTGTTGATCGAGTTCTGGAAAAACGAACCCTCCCGGCTCCATCAGCGCCTCATCTTCGAGAGGGATTCCGAAGCGCAGCCGTGGCGGACCCGGCAGGCGTACCCCTGAAGCGACATCTGGTCGGATGTTGTAGACACGTATCCCACCAGGTGGTACATGCGCGCACCTCAAACCAGCGCCGCGGCAAAGGCGCTTCGGGGGTGTGCGATGAACCGGATTCTCTCTGCGCTTCTCTTCGTCAGCCTGCTCGCTGGCTGCGGCGTTTCCGAGCTCGAAGTCGACGAGCACGACGGCGCTGATCAGGTGACCGACGCGGACGACAGCCTCTCCGCGACCTCGCAGAGCTGGACGACGATCCGGCGAGACCTGCGCAAGTGCGCCTCCCCGTACTGCGGCGGCTACTTCGTGCGCGACCTGAACCGCGCCACCGTGACCGAGAAGTACGTGGCCCGCCTCGACCTCTCCGCGACCGGCCTCTCCGACGTCGATCAGGCGAAGGTCACCGGCGCCGGCGACTTCGAGCTCGTGCTGCGCGGCAAGCTCGGGCCCATCGACACCGCGACGAACACCCGCGCGTTCCTCGTCACTGAGGCGTACCGCGGCATGCCGGGCGTCACGGCGCTCGCGACGGACACCTTCTACCAGGCGGGTCACCGCTCGCCGCAGATCACCTGCATCACCGCGCCGTGCAACAACGAGGTCGCGACCTCGCTGAACCACAGCTCCACGAAGGTCTACTTCACGTCGTACTCAGTGAAGGGCGCGTCGAAGCAGTGGGTGGATCAGAACTGGCTCGCCTCTCGCGTGGAAGAGCACGGCGCGATCGTCGCGGCGCATTTCTCCAACGGCCAGAGCTACGCGGGCGGCCCGGAGAAGGTGCTCGATGCGAGCCAGGTGTTCATCCGGCTGCCCGAGCACGTTGGCCCCTGCATGATGCTGATGGAGCCGCACTGCGACACCGGCAAGGTCTCGGTCTACACGCGCACCCAGGATCGCTGCACGCTGCACACCGCGTGCGTTCAGCCGGGGATGTGCCCGATGTTCATGCCGGCGTGCGAGGCGGGCTACACGCTGATGTCGTTCCGCTCCGGCAAGAACGCGTGCAACAGCTACGCGTGCGATCCGACCTTCACGGTCCAGTAGACATCGGCGTCCGCGCCACGGGCGAGGATGGCCCGTTCCTGAAGTGGGCCGCAGTGTGAGAGAAGGCTCGCCGCTTTGACGATCGCGATTGTCGGCGGCGGCGTCTCCGGACTGTCGCTCGCGTATGAGCTGCTTGAGCGCGGCAAATCGGTGGTGCTGCTCGAGTCGAGCGGACGCCCCGGTGGCCTCGTGGGCTCCCGCACGGAGGGCGGCTTCCTCGTCGAGACCGGCCCGAACTCGATCCTCGATCGCGAGCCGGCGATGCGCGCGCTGGTGAGCTCGCTGGGGCTGCAGTCGCGGATGCGGCCCGCGAGCACGGTGAGCAAACGCCGCTTCGTGTTTCTGAACGGCGGCGTACGCGAGGTGCCGGGCTCTCCGCCGGCGATGATCAAATCCAACGTCCTGTCCTTCGGCGGAAAGCTGCGGGCGATGCTGGAGCCGTTCAGCGGCCGCGGGCCTGCGGATGAGGATGAGTCGCTCGCGAGCTTCGCGCGGAGACACCTCGGAAAAGAGGCGACGGAGAAGCTGGTCGATGCGGTGCAGATCGGCATCTTCGCAGGAGACCCGGAGCGGCTCTCCGCCTCCGCCGCGTTTCCGAGACTGTGGGAGCTCGAGCAGCAGCACCGGAGCCTCGTGCTTGGCGCGATGCGATCGCGGAAAAAGGGCGCGGGGCCGCCGGGCGCGATGTTCACGTTCGATTCGGGGCTGCAGGCGCTGACGGATGAGCTCGCGATTCGGGTAGGCGATTCGCTGAAGCTGCACGCGGAGGTGAGAGCGCTGGACTGCACCGAGCAGGACGGCTGGCGCCTCATCGTGAACGAGCGCGGCCGCGAAGAGCACCTCGAGGCGGAACAGCTCGTGCTTGCGACTCCCTCTTATGTGGCCTCGAAGCTCTTGCACCGGCTGCATCCGGATCTCGCCTCGGAGCTCAACGAGATTCAGTTCGCTGCGGTGACCGTGGTGAACATCGGCTTCGCGAAGTCGGATCTGCCGGCGCCGGTGGAAGGCTTCGGCTACCTCATCCCCGAACGGGAGCGGCGCAAGATGCTCGGCGCCATCTACTCCTCCAGCGTGTTCCCGCACCGAGCGCCGGAGGAGATGATCCTCTTCACGTGTCTGGTCGGCGGAGCGCGCCATCCCGAGCTCGCCGCGCAGGACGACGGAGGGCTGTTGCGCGATGTGCGAGGAGAGCTCGCGCTGGCGCTGGGAGTGAACGCGGATCCGAAGTTCGTGGAGATCATCCGCTGGCCGAAGGCGATCCCTCAGTACAACGTGGGCCATGAAGCGCGGCTGATGAGGATGGAGAAGCTCGTCGCGCAGCTGCCGGGGCTGCATCTGCACGGACAGAGCTACCGAGGCGTGGGTCTCAATGACTGCGTGCGGGCGTCAGCGGGATTGGCGGCGAGAATCGCACCCCGGGACGACTGACAGCGTCCCCTGTTGAATCTTCCGCAGCTGCTAACGTCTCCGCCCGGAAGCCCCCACCCTCCGGAGCCCCGGCGTATGTCCCGAACCCTCGTGGTCGCAGCACTTGGTGCGTGCGTCGCATTCCTCGGCTGTCAGAAGTCGCCGACGCCGGCCGCATCGACGGTGCCGGTTCAGCCGTCGAAGGGGTTCGATCTCTCCGGCGTGATGAACCGCGTCCACTTCGCGTTCCGTCCCGACGGACCGAGCTTCAAGGGCGCCCACTCCACCTACCGCGTGGAGGCGAGCGCGGACGGCTTCTCGTTCGAACCGAAGACCTCCGCGTCGAAGGCGGTGCGGTTCGAAGCGGCGGAGATCCGCAGCGGATCCACCGAGCTCCCGCGCGGATCGAAGGCGACGGTCAACGAAGACGGCCAGCTCGTCATCGCGCGCGATGGAGCGATCGAGCGCCTCCAGAACACGCCGGACGGCGTCGAGCAGAGCTGGACGTTCGCGCAGAAGCCCGAAGGCGAAATCGTCGTGCGGCTCCGAGTGGACGGCGAGCTCGTCGCCACCACCGCGAACGGGCTGCACTTCCGCGCGGGTGACTCCTTCGTCCGCTACGGCAATGCGAAGTGGGTGGACAACAACGGCGTCGAGGTGAAGGTCGAAGCGAAGATGGAAGGCCCGGACCTCGTCCTCCGAGTGCCCGCCGCTGACGTGGAGCGTGCCGCGTATCCGGCGGTGCTGGATCCGATCGTCGGCGCGGAGTTCGACATCGACCGGCCGGTCATCGGCGCAGCGCCGTACGCACAGACCGCTCCCGACATTCAGTTCGGCGGAGGGAACTACTTCGCGGTCTGGGAAGACCTGCGCTCGGGCGTCTCTGAAATCTACGGCACGCGCGTGAGCCCGGCGGGCGTCGTGCTCGACAAGAACGGGATCTTCATCGCGGGGAACAGCGCCGGCCATCCGCGCATCGCGTGGAACGGCACCGTCTTCTACGTCGTCTGGCACCTTGCCGGGCCGTTCGGTGCGTACGACGTCTACGGCACGCGGGTCGATCCGAGCGGCAACCTGCTGGATCCTCCCGGCGGCGTCGTCATCTCCGCGGGTCTCGGCGCCGAGCACGCCCCGGACGTCGCCTCGGACGGCACCAACTTCTTCGTCGTCTGGGACAGCGACAACGGTGGAAGCTCTCCTTCGCGCGTCTTCGGCCGCTACGTATCCGCGGCGGGCGTCCCTGGTGTCCAGACGACAGGCACCAACGGCATGGTGCGCACGACCTCGGGGTGGGGCGGCGCGGAGAGCCAATACGGCCCGGCGATCGCGGGCGGCAACGGCGTCTACCTCGTCGCGTGGGAGAGCTACTGCGGCAACGTGCCGATGGTGAGCACGCCGTTCACGGACCTCCGGGGCGCGCGCTTCACGGCGACCAGCACGTTCATCAGCTACCTGAACGCGACCAGCAGCACCAACGACGAGCCCTACCTCGTGGATTCCAGCGGCAACTACAACCGTCAGAATCACCCCTCCGTCGCCTACAACCCGGTTCAGAACAACTTCTTCATCGCGTTCGAGGAGTGGTTCGCCCAACGGGGGTCGTTCAACCAGTGGTTCATCCAGAGCGACGGCATCTACGGCATGCACATCAAGCCGTCCGGTGCGACGTCCTACTGGCTCGACACGCCGAGCTTCTACGTGAAGATCGCCCACGCGTCGCAGACGTCGGATGATCTCGCGCCCTCCATCGTCGCGAATGGCTCGGACTACTTCCTCACCTTCACCAAGGCCTTCAACTTCGCTGGCGGCTTGACCGGCGTGACGATCGAAGGGACCCGCGTCTCCGGTCCGCCGTCGCAATCGCCGATGCTGGATCCGGCGCTGATCGCGATTGACGACGTGTCCTCGTGCCCGTCGTGCGGAAACGTCGGCAGCGCGTCGGTCGCGACCAGCGGCAGCAACTATTTCGCGGTCTGGGAGGACGGAAGAAATCCCGGTACGACGAGCGACATCTACGGCGCGCGCGTGTCGACGGCCTCAACGGTGGATGACCCCAACGGCGTGCTGCTCACCTACGGCCCCAACGCGGAGACCAACCCCGCCGCCGCGTTCGACGGCACCAACCACCTCGTCGTCTGGGAGGACACGCGCGGGACCGATCGGGATCTGTACGGCGCGATCGTGAACCAGAGCGGTGGGCTGCAGAACGGCTCGAGCTTCGCGGTCTCCACTGCGGCCAATCGGCAGACGACGCCGACGGTGGCGTGGAACGGCTCGAACTACATGGTCGCCTGGACGGACTACCGAAGCGGGTCCTACAGCGGTCAGCTCTACGGCGCCCGCGTCTCGTCCTCGGGCAGCGTGCTCGATCCGAGCGGGCTTCTGCTGGTGACGAACAACAACTCTCTCGACACCCCGAAGCTCGTCTGGGACGGGGTGAACACCTACCTCGCGTGGTATGGCGGCTGCGGGACGTCCTACGGCGCTTGCGGCACCCGGCTCGATGGCACCGGAAACAGCCTCGATGACGCGGGCGTGTACCTCGGCCCGGGCGGTCAGAACCTCGCGGTGGCATCCAACGGCTCGGACGTGCTTGCCGTCTGGGAGGCGTCGAGCCGCGTCAGTGGAAGGCACATTTCGCTCGCGAACGTCCCTGACCCGGCGGACACCGTTTTCACGGCGGGCCCGAACCGGGAACTTCAGCCAACGCTGGCGACGAACGGCACCGACTACTTCCTCGCGTGGCAGGACTGGCGGAACGATCCCAACGGCGACATCTACGGAACGCCCATCGTCGGCGGCGTTCCGCTTTTGGATGGTGGCATCCCGATCGGCGCGGGGACCGGCGCACAGCAGTCGCCCACCGCGACGTTCAACGGCAGCTCGTACGTGGTCGCGTGGACGGACACGCGGAGCGGCAGCGCGGATCTGTGGCTGAACTACGTGGACCCGACGACTGGCACCGTCGCGGACGCGGGCGGGTTCCCGACCGGTGTCACGCTGGCCTCCGAGCTCGCGCCGCTGGCATTCTCCGCCGGCAACCCGAGCCGCTCGTTGCTGGTCTACTCTTCCGCCTCTCGCGTGCGCGGCCGTTATCTGAGCACCGCGAGCAGCAACTCCGCTCCGACGGCGAACGCGCAGAGCGTCAGCACCGCGGAGGACACGCCGCTCACCGTCGCGCTGACCGGCTCAGACCCGGATGCGGATCCACTGAGCTTCGTCGCCGCGCCGCCGGCGCACGGCACGCTGAGCATCAACGGCGCGAGCGTCATCTACACGCCCGCCGCGAACTACAACGGCGCGGACAGCTTCACCTTCAAGGCGTTCGACGGACTCGCCTACTCGCCGTCCGCGACGGTCTCGATCACGGTGACGCCGGTGAACGACGCGCCAGTCGCGAACGCGCAGAGCCTCATCGCGCTTCAGAAC
>JBJMQN010000066.1:0-4366 GCA_045802665.1 Myxococcaceae bacterium
AGTGAATGACAAGAGGAGCTCCGCTGCGGTGGGGTGTTCGCGGAAACCTGTGTCACAGCTTGGGAGATGATGGGCGAATGCTTGCGGCAATCGTGATGCTGGTGCTGGTGGCGCCTCCGAAAGAGAGCCCGTTCGTCGCGCGGGTGGATGCGCTGCGCGAGCTGAGGATCGCCGGCCGCGTGGACGAGGTGAAGACGACCGGCAGCGCCTTGCTCGATGAGCTCACCGAGGCCGCGCGCACGAAACCGCGCGACGCCACCATCCTCCTTCAGCTCGGTCGCACGCAGCTCTACCTCGACGACGTCGAGGCCGCGGTGAAGACGCTCGACGAGACGATCGCGCTCGCGCCCCGCGACGGCCTCGCGCGCATGTACCGCGGTAGCGCCGCCCTGCAGCTCGGGGAGTACGTCGAGGCCCGCGAGTTCTTCCGCAAGGCGACCGAGCTCGCTCCGAATGAGGCGCGCGGCTGGTCGGGGCTGGGCATGGCGCTCGTCGAGGGGAACCCCTCAGAGGGGCTCGCCGCGCTGAAGAAGGCCGTCGCGCTCAACCCCAAAGACTCCGCCTCGCTCGCGCTCATTGGCGACACGCTGTGCCAGGCGAGGCGCTTCACCGAGTGTCTGGGGTTCCTCGAGAAGGCGCTCGCGGTACGCCCGAACGATCCGCGCCTCGCCGAGCTGACGGGAGACGCAGCCCAGGCCGCGGGCAAATACCCCGTCGCGCTCGCGCAGTTCGAGTCGCTCGCGAAGGCCGATCCCTCGAGCTGGATGGTGCGCACGAAGCTCGTGCAGGTCAGTCAGGCGATGGGCGACTTCGCCGCGAGAGATCGCTGGCGCGCTGAGGTGATCAAGCTCAACCCGAAGAAGGAGTTCTGCCGCGACCTCTTCATGTTCGGCACGCAGCAAGTGGCGGCGTTCGAAGAGCCCGACTCGGGGGCTTTCAATTTCCGCGTCTTCACTCCTCGAATTTTCGAGCCAGAGCGCGGGTTCCTCCTCACCGCTCCGGGCTCAGAGCGCGACGGAGGCCCGAAGGAGTGGACGCTCGATGACGCGCTCCCCGGCCGCGTCACCACGCTGCGCACGTTCGCGACCCAGCCCACGTACGACGAGGTCCGCAAGCTGGTGATCGACGCGCTCCACCGCAAGTGAAGGAAAGCGCCCCTCACCCCGACCCCAGACTTGATCCGTGAAGATGCGGATGACTCGGCCTGAGCCGAGCTGAGTTCCGATCCGAGCATTTAGGCACGACTCTGCGATGCCGATGTTCGGAGTCAGTACGCACTCGTTGTGGTGGCGAAGAAGTGGGGGACGGCCGGCGAGCCGCTAGAACAGCGTGGCGAATCGGGCCTCGTGGTTGAAGACGAAGCAGTCCCGCAGCAGCTCCATGCAGCGCGACCAAGACGGGCGTTTCACGCCATCCTTAGGTGGTAGCCCGGCGCGCCATGCGCTCAGGATGTTGTAGCCGATGATCCGAAGCCACCCGACGACCTCGATGGCCTCGCACGTGAGTTGGCACGGCTGGCGGTCGTCTTCCTCGAGCGCGACGTCCATCGTCCAGTTGTGGCCATTTTCGATGCCCCAGTGAAGCCGTATGAGCGCGAGCTGCTGCGCCGGCTCGAGCATTCCCAGCGGGATACTTGAGATGAAGTAGCGGACCTTCGTGCTCACGACCTTCCGCCCTCGCCTCACTGTCTGTCGAAGTTTCCAGATCTGCTTCGCGCCCGGCATCCGCAGGTCGTCCGCGTCGGTCACCGTGAGCGTGAAGAGCTCACGCTCAACGAGTTCGCCGTCGCGCCGCAAGGCATCACGCACCGCCAAAGGCACTTTCTTCAGGCTCTTGCTCACGATGCCGAAGAGCCGATGCAGGTTCTTCCCGAGCGTGAAGAGATAGTGCTTCTTCATGTTCTCGACGAGTTCCGCGTTCTCCCTGCACGGCAGTCCGGCATCCGCCGTGATGATTTGAAAATGCTTCCCGAATTGCTTCACCATGCGGGGGAGGAGCTGTCGGAAGGCAGGAGATTCACCTGTGCCCTCGCCGATGATTTCTGAGTCCAGGCAGGGGCGGATACTCGACGAGACCAGCACCGCTCTCTCCGACATCAGCATCGAGGTTGCCACTCCGTGCTTCTTGTCGTGCAGCACCTTCGCGCCTTTGACCACCTTGCTGCTGCTGGCAAAAATCCCTTTTCCGTCGCAGCCGAGCACTCCGACAGGGAAGAGGTCATTACCGATGACCTTCTTCTTGAAGAGTTCTCGCAGGTGCTTCCACACACTTTCTCTGAGCCCGGTGACGCTCTGCTTTTTCAGCAACCGATAGAGCGTCGTGTCCGAAAGGCCCGCCTTCAGCCCCAGCTTTGCGCGGACTGACGGCGCCAGGTCCGCCGCGAAGTTCTCCATTCTTCGCAGGCAGGTCTTCCCGCACGCCAGGGCGACCGCCATCACTGACAACAATCCATGGTGGCCGTGTAGCTGGTTGCGCTCCTTCCTTGGGTCGTTCACCTTTGAATCCCACTGCCGCTTCACCGACATCGCACGGCGGGCTTGTCTCTCTGTCGCACTCATGATCGATTCCTCTTGTCCTCCGCTTTTTCGTGAGCAGGGACTGTTTGGGGGGACGGGGCTCGCCGGCTCCGTCCCCCACTTTTTCGCCAAGAGGATGATCGACAGCACCGCGCGAGAGTTGTGCGGGCGGATCAGGAAATCTTAGATTCCTGCCCTCAAACCGCGCGAAGGCGCGCGGCGAAGCATCCGCTGGTGCTTCAGGCGAACTTTGACCCGCCTCGCTCGGAAGACTCGTCTTCACGAATCAAGTCTGACCCCGACCCTCTCCCCGCTTCGCAGGGAGAGGGAGCAAAGTTCACTTCTTCTTTTTCTTCGCAGCCTTCTTCTTCACGGGCGCGGCAGGCGCCTCACCGCGCTCCGCAGCCAGCCTCTTGAGCAACGTCTTCGGCGCGGTGTGCCGGTAGCTCTCTTCGATCCACTGCGCGACGAGCGCTTCGGGAATCGGCCCCTTCGGAAACTCCGCGCCGATCCACCCGTACTTCGCCATGCCGTACGACGCGGGCTTCACGAAGGGCAGCATCAGCGCCGCGCCCTGCGTGTCTTTGAGCTTCACCGAGACGTACGTGCCGCCCTTTTCTCCGTCGCCGAGCCAGACGTAGACCTTCTTCTTCACCCGGTAGACCTCGTGATCTCCGAAGAGAAACGCCTTCTCCCATTCAGGGTACTTCTCACAGAGCGAACGAATCACATCGAGGGGCTTGGCCATGAGGACGCGCAGAGTAACCGCAAATCACCGGCGGCACTTCACGCCTGGTACGCCGCCTCGGTGCGTGCGCATCTGGCCGCGAAGCGCTCACGAATCGGCGCGTACTCGGGCAACGCGCGCAGCGGCTCGAGCGCGGGACAGCGCTCGAGCCAATTGAGCCAGGTGCCGCCATCGGCATCGAGCGCCTTCAGCGAGCGCATCGCTTCCACCAGGTCGCCGCGACCGCAGCCGAACTCGGTCGCGACCTCGAGGAAGAAACAGCGGAAGTACCAGGGCACCGAGAAGCCGGGCGGAACCGGCGGCGCCTGCACTGGAACGGCCTGGCCGAGCGCCATCAGCAGCCACCCGTGGTCCAACTTCTGGCGCGGGTTCGCGGGATCGAGCGCGGCGAGCAGCTCGCGGGCGCGCGCCTGATTCCTGGTCCACGCCACGATGCGACACTCGATGCCCCAGGCGGCGGCTGGCGCGTTGAGCCGCGCTCGCGCCAGCTGCTCCTCGGCAGCGGCCTGATCGCCACGCAGCACGGCGAGGCCGACGAGGGTGAGATAGGGAAACTCGAAGGTGGGCTCGGAGGCCAGCGCGCGCTCGAGGTGCATCACCGTGTCAGGGTGCGCACCGAAGCTGATCACGCGGCCGAGCGCCTCGCGCGCCTCGACGTGGTGCGGATCGAGTCGAAGCGCGGCGAGGCTCGCGGTGACCGAGCCCGGCAGATCTCCCTCGAGGAGCTTGAGCGTCCCCAGCGCGGCGTGCCCATCGGCCAGCGATGGCGCCAGCTGCACGGCGCGCTCCGCGGCTCGCCTGCCGCTCTGGCGCTCGCTGTCGCTCCACATCAGCTGGTGAGAGGTCGCGGCGGCGAAACCAGCGAGCGCGCGCGGATCATCGGGCGTGAGCGCGAGCAGGTCGGTGAAGAGCTTGACCGGGACGCGGGAATCGCCGCCGAACGAGTGCCGGTAGGCCTGCTTCGCGCGCAGGTACAGATCGACGGCCTGCGCATCGACCGGGGCGCGGGCGGGCATGTCGAGCTGCGCGGAGAGCGCCTGGGCGATGGCGAGCGCGATCGCGTCGACCTCCACCAACAACTCCTGCTCACTGACCTCGAAGC
>JBJMQN010000067.1:0-9388 GCA_045802665.1 Myxococcaceae bacterium
CGGCAACCCCAGAAGCTTCGAATAGAGGTCACGCCGCAGATCCGCCATCACCCGCTGGCCGGTTCGGGTCATGAGGCCGTTCTGCAGAAACTGCGCGGACGCCTTCACCACCGCGACGACGACCACTGCGGCCGGCAGCACCCAGAGCAGCCGAGCGCCCTCCACCTTCACGAACGGCAGCTGCAGATCCGATCGGGTCAGCACCGCCTTGAGCAGCGGCCCCACGAGCCATGCGTAGAAAGACGTCGCCAGCGCGGCGATGGCGGAGGCGCCAACCGCGATCACGACGGTGGAACGGTACGGCCGCGCGTACTGCAGCAGACGCCGATAGCTGTGGAGGCGGTTTCCCACGAGTGAGCCAGTCCACAGGCGCACTGGACTCGAAGGCAAGTCGCGCGCTCGGGAGGGTCAACCTTCTCTCGCGACCTCGCGTCCCATCGCAAGCAAAAGCGCGTGGTTGCGGACGTTCACGCCTGGCTGCTCTACGACCGACGAAGGCTGCCGGATCTTTCGCCTCGCTTCCGGCCCCTCGGAATGACCCGCACATTCGCAGGCATGATGGAAACGGATCGCAGCGAAGCTCTCACGGCTGGATGTGAACCCGTTGTGGACGAGGAGGAGCGACGTCGGCTCCTGTGGCTGATGGCGGAGTACTTCCGAACCATGGGCTACACCGACATCAAGGCCCGGCTGCCCGGCTTCATGCCGCCGCCCGTGCTCTCCGGCACCATCGAGGATCATCGTCCCGACTTCACCTGCCGCCAGTCCGACAGCGCGAAGACGCCGATCATCCTGGAGGTCGTCACTCCGAGCACGATCGATGATGCGTTGATGGAGAACCGGTGGTCGCTCCTGTCGTCCGCGGCGAAGCTCTACAACGCGGAGTTGCACTTCGTGGTGCCCAAGTGGACAGCGAGCAAGGGCACCATCGATCAGACCCTTCGCCGTCGGCTCTCGCGCATGGAGTTGATCGCGAACCGCGTGTGGACCGTTTGATGAAGCTTTGATCACGCGGATTGCCGCGCCATAACCCTGCGTTATCTTCGGACGCGCGCTTGCCACAGGCGCGCGTTCTGTTTGTAACGCTAGAAATACTGAAGGGTTATCGATGCCGGGCGCAGGTCAGCAGAAACGCGACTACTACGAGATTCTGGGCGTCGAACGCACAGTCAACGCCGGCGACCTCAAATCCGCCTACCGGAAGGTCGCGCTCAAGTACCACCCGGACCGAAATCCCGGGGACAAGGAAGCGGAAGAGAAGTTCAAGGAGTGCTCCGAGGCGTACGAGGTTCTCTCCGACCCGGACAAGCGCTCCCGCTACGATCAGTTCGGCCACAACGCCCCCGGCTTCGAAGGCTTCGGCGGCGCGGGCTTCAACGCCCAGACCATCAACGATATCTTCGGTGATCTCTTCGGAGACATCTTCGGCGGGCGGCGTCGCGAGCGCGGCGGCCGTCAGCGCGGGGCAGACCTCCGCTACAACCTGGAGATCAGCTTCGAAGAGGCCGCGTTCGGCTGCGAAGTGCAGGTGAAGATCCCGCGGCCGAAGCGTTGCGAGGCGTGCGATGGCTCGGGCAGCAAGACGAACCAGCGGCGCACCTGCCCCACGTGCGGCGGCGCCGGCGAGCTCCGCTTCACGCAGGGCTTCTTCGCGGTGAGCCGTCCGTGCAACCAGTGCAACGGCGCGGGACAGATCGTCACCGACCCGTGCAACAAGTGTCAGGGCGCGGGGAAGATTGAGAGCGAGTCCACGCTGACCGTGAAGATCCCGCCCGGCGTCGACACCGGGACGCGCGTGCGGCTTGCGGGAGAAGGCGAGCCGGGTGATCAGGGCGGCGCGTCAGGAGATCTCTACGTCGTGGTGCACGTGAAGGAGCACCCGCTCTTCGTGCGCGAGGACACCGAGGTGCTCTGCGAAGTGCCGGTGAGCTTCGCGCAGGCAGCTCTGGGCGCGCAGATCGACGTGCCCACGCTGGACGGCAAGGTGAAGATGAAGGTGCCGTCCGGGACCCAGACCGGGAAAGTGTTCCGGCTGAAGGGGAAGGGCATCCCCGCGCTCCACGGAGGCGGCCGAGGTGATCAGCACGTGCGCGTCGTCGTGGAGACTCCGACCGAGCTCACCGCGAAACAGCGCGCTCTGCTGGAGGAGTTCGCGTCGATCTCCGGAGAAGAGACGCACCCGCACAGCAAGAGCTTCTTCGACAAGGTCCGGCAGCTGTTCGGGTAGTTACGGCCGCCTCATCGAAACCGCTCGAGAGAGTCCGATGCGCGAGCGGCTCACCGCCGCGTGAGATTCCGATAAGTGCGCAGCGCCCTCAGCGCCGACGCACGTTCACCTCTGCGCTCGTAGATCCGCGACAGGTTGAAGTACGCGTCCTCGCAGTTCGGGTCCGCGGCGATGGCCTCGTGGTACGCGCGCAGCGCGTCGTCTTCCCGACCCTGATCTTCGAGCGCCACTGCGAGGTTGAAGCTCGCGAGCGAATGCGGTCCCTCTTTCAAAATCGCCCGGTACTGCTCTTCTGCTGCCGCGAGCTGTCCGCGTTCGTGGAGCAATCTCCCGAGGTTCAGCCGGGCGTGCAGGTGGCGCGGATCAAGCTTCAGCGCTTTCTCGTACTCCGACTCAGCGCCCGGAAGGCCGCTCTCTTCGAGCTCCAGGGCGCGTTCGTAGTGATCCACCGCGGTGCGTTCATTCACTGCCGCCCGCGCGACCGACACGGGTGCGGATTCTCTGCGCCCCTGAAAATCGAGCTGGAGCTGCCCGCTCATCGGCTCCCAGCGCGACTGGCCATCACCGACGATGATTCGATGGCCTTCGCTCGACACGTCGAGCCCGGAGAGTGGCCGTCCGTCGGAGAGCTGTTCTCGGAGCCGAGTGAGGGCCGCTCGGACGCGATGAGGCCGGATGCGGCCGGACATGAGCGACACCGCTTGCCGCAGCACGACCAGATCCTGAAACGAGAAGCGGACTTCGCCGTCGGCGTCGGGCTTCGCGGTCAGAAAGCCGGCCCTCGCGCAGCGGCGCACCTCGGCCAGAGACAGCCCGAGCAGAGACGCGACCTCGTTCGCGGTGTGGTGAGGCATCCGCGCCGGATACTACGTCGCGCGCTTCTTCCCCGTACCAGCTGACTTTTCCCGCGGCGCGCGCTTCGGCCCCTTGCGCTCCGCGTCGCCGGCGTCCGACGCCGCCGCCGATTTGGAGGGCGCCTGCGCCTGCTTCTCGAGGCTCGCCTTCAGCGCGGCCATCAGGTCGATCACCTGCGCTTGCGGCTCGGCGGCGGGCGCGATGGTGATGGCCTCGCCTTCGGTCTTCTTCTGGATCAGCGAGAGCGTCCGCTCCTTCACCTCATCCTTGTAGATGTCCGGGCGGAACTCGTCGGAGGAGATCTGCCCGATGAGCTGCATCGCGAGCTTGAGCTCCTGCTCCTTCACGTCCGCCTTCGCGACCTCGACTTCGCTGAAGGGCTTCACCTCATCCGCGTATTTCAGCTCCTGCATGATGAGCCCCTCCTCGAAGGGCCGCAGGAGCACGAGGTACTGCTTGCCGCGAGCGGCGTACTTCGCCAGCGCGCACTTCTCCGACTGCCGCATCGCCTCGGACAACAGGCGGTACGACTTCTCCGCGCCCTTGTCGGGGCCCAGGTAGTACGCCTTCTCGAAGTAGAGCGGGTCCACCTTGGACAGCGGGACGAACTCGGTGATCTCCACCGCCTTCGACGCTGCCTCTTCCAGCGCCTTCAGCTCTTCCTCGGTGAAGATGACGTACTGATCCTTCGCGAACTCGTAGCCCTTCACGGTCGCGGAGCGTTCGACGACCTCGTTGTTGTCGCGCGGGCAGATGTACTGCTGCTTGAGGCGCCCTTTGCACTTGGCGTGCAGCATGTTGAAGCTGATCCCCGACGAGGATTCGTTCGTCGAGTAGAGCTTGATGGGGATGGTGACCAGTCCGAACGTGATGGTCGCTGTACTGATGGAGCGTGCCGCCATAGTGGGCGCTATCCTAGGCCCGCTCTGAAGAAGCCCGCCAATTCCGGATCAGCCGAAGCTGATCAGCTCGCCACATACCGTGCAAAGCGTTCGGCGGATGCGACGTCCGAACCGTTTGGTGGGTCGACCGCCGGACGTCCCGGGATCTTCGTCGTCCACAAACATGCTGCTACACGCCTGCACTACGACCTGCGGCTCGAGCTTGGCGGCGTGCTCGTCTCCTTCGCGGTTCCGAAAGGACCTTCCGCGGATCCGGCGGAGAAGCGCTTCGCCGCGTACGTCGAGGATCACCCGGTGGAGTACGCGGACTTCGAGGGCGTCATCCCGGACGGCAACTACGGCGCCGGCCCGAGCATCGTCTGGGATCGCGGCGCGTGGGTGAACCTGCCGGGCGAAAAACACGGGCTCGAGCACGGCAAGCTGCTGTTCGATCTCTTCGGCCACAAGCTTCGCGGCCGCTGGACGCTGGTCCGCACCAACAAGCCGGGCGGGAAAGACTGGCTGCTGATCAAGAAGCCCGACGCGTACGCGAGACAGGCGAATGCCCCCGAGCCTTGGCCGGAGCAGTCGGTGTTCTCTGGTGTGGACGTGCACGAGCTTCCCGGCGTGCCTGCCCTTCGCGAGTCGCTGCGCACGGAGCTCGACGCCGCGAAGCTGCCGAGGCGCGAGGTGGATCCCCTGAAGCTCGAGCTGATGCTGGCGGAGCGGGCCCCGGAGCCGTTCAGCGCGAAGGGCTGGCTGTTCGAGCTGAAGTACGACGGGTTCCGAGCGCTCGCTGCTCGTCACAACGCCGCCGGGAAGCTCCGGCTTCGAGGTGGAGGAGATGCCACCGCGACCTTCCCCGAGCTCTCCCGGGCGATCGCCGGCCTCCGACACGACTGCATCATCGACGGAGAGCTCGTCGCGCTGGACGAGAAGGGACATCCGTCGTTCGCGCGGCTGCAGCAGCGCTCTCAGTTGAAGCGAGCGATCGAGATCCAGCACGCGACGGTGACGAATCCGATCACGTTGTTCGCCTTCGATCTGCTGTCGCTGGAGGGACATGATCTCCGCGGCCTGCCGCTGACCGAACGCAAGGCGCACCTGAAGCGGCTGCTGCCACCCGTGGGGCCGATCCGGTTTGCCGATCATGTGGAGGAGCAGGGCGCGCAGCTCTACGAGGCCGCTCGGAAGATGAATCTGGAGGGCGTGGTCGGAAAGCGAGCGGACTCGCCTTATCTCCCCGGCCGGCGTCGTGAGTGGCTCAAAGTTCGCGGCGATCGCACCGCGGAGTTCGCGGTGGTCGGCTTCACCGCGCCATCGAGGGGACGCAGCGGCTTCGGCGCGCTGGATCTCGCGCTCTTCGACGGCGCGGGGTTCCGCTACGCAGGCAACGTCGGCACCGGGTTTTCCGAGGCGCTGCTCCGCGAGCTTCACGCTCGACTTTTGACCGCGAAGCGCGCGACGCCTGCGTTCTCTGGGACGCCGGTGCCCGGAAAGCCGCACACCTGGGTAGAGCCCGAGCTCGTCGTGGAAGTCGCGTTCATGGAGTGGACGAAGGACGGGCTGCTTCGTCAGCCGAAGTTCCTGCGCGTGCGTGAGGACAAGACGCCGCGCGATTGCGTGCGCGATGCGCCCATCGTCGAGCAGGCCCCGCCCGCGCCCGCCGAACGAAGCGTCGTGCTGTCGAACGTGGAGAAGATCTTCTGGCCCGAGGAGGGAATCACCAAGGGCGAGCTGATCAACTACTACCGCGACATCTCGCCGTGGCTCCTGCCGTACCTGCGCGATCGGCCGGTGGTGCTCACGCGCTATCCGGACGGAGTGAACGGAAAATCGTTCTTTCAAAAAGACGCGCCGCCGTTCGTGCCACCGTGGCTCCAGACCGCGCGCATCTGGAGCGAGCAGACGCAGCGCGAGATTGATCACTTCGTCTGCAACGACGTCGAGTCGCTCGTCTACGTGGCGAACCTCGGCACCATCCCGCTCCACGTCTGGGCGAGCCGCACGCAGAATCTGCAGTCGCCGGACTGGACCATCATCGACCTGGATCCGAAGGGCGCACCGTTCGAGCACGTCGTGGAGATCGCGAAGGCGCTGCATCGGCTGTGTGAGGAGCTGGAGCTGCCGTCGTTCGTGAAGACGTCCGGCTCATCGGGGCTGCACATCTGCATTCCGTTGGGTGGGCGCTGCACCTTCGAGGAAGCGCGCGGCCTCGCGGAGCTGCTCTCGCGAGTGGTCGTGGGACAACTGCCGGCGATCGCGACCGTGGAGAGAAACGTGAACGCGCGAGGCGGACGCGTGTACCTGGATTGCTATCAGAACGGCCACGGCAAGCTCCTCGCGTGCGCGTTCAGCGTGCGTCCCGTGCCTGGCGCGGCGGTGTCGATGCCGCTCGCGTGGTCGGAGGTGAATCTGAAAAACCATCCGCGTGCGTTCACGATCAAGGACGCGGTGAAGAGGATGAAGCGGAAGAAGGTGGATCCGTTCCTGGGTGTGCTGGGCGCGCCGCCGGATTTGATCAAAGTGCTGCAGCGCCTGGCGCAGCATCCGGCGCTGAAGCGGTGACGCGAATGGAGCCATGCGCGCTGGGTTCGGCCGCGGACGTCCCCATGCCCCGGTGGATTTTCGGCGGTTCCGACCGGCACGACCTCTGCTATCCCTCGCTCCGCCATGAAGGACCTCGTCCGATCCGCGGCTTCGCTGCCGCTTCTGTGTCTGTGCGCCCTCGGTCTGTTCGGCTGCCCGCCTCATGGTGGGACACAGGGTGGAGGTCACACGACCACGGGCGGCGAGCATCCGCGCATCGAGGCGAAGAAGGATCCCGCCGCGGACCAGGCGCTGGAGCAGGCGATTCAGGTCGCCGACACGCAGGGAAAACAGAAGGGCGTCGAGGCGTACCTCGCGGTCCGCAAGGCGTATCCGGAGAGCACCGCAGGCGAGGAGGCGCTGTATCGCGCCGGTCTGCTTGCGTACGACGCCGGCGATTTCGTCACCGCGCGCAAGAGCCTGAACGAGCTGCTCTTCGAGAACCCGCTCTTCCACGACGCGAACGAAGCGAAGCTGAAGCTCGGCCTCGCGGCGCTGGAGCTCAAGGCGTATCGCGACGCGTATCAGACGCTCTCCTCTGTCGCGGAGCGGCTCACCGGTGAGCAGAAGAAGGTCGCGATGGACGCTGCGCAGAAGGCGGCGGAGCTCGGGAACATCGGCACGGTGGCGCTGACGCTCGCGGTGCAGGCGGTAGATCAGGCGCAGTCCCCCGAGGAGAAAGAGGCCGCGCTCAACAAGCTCATCGATGTCGTGGAGAGCTCGGCGGACTTCACGGACATCCGCGCTGCTCGGGAGAAGCTCGCGCAGGATCATCCCGCGTGGCCTGTGCTGACGTTCAAGCTCGCGCGGATTTTCTACCACCTGCGCGACTGGTCGAACCTGAACGACACGCTGGACGAGTTCATGAAGGTCTCGCCGAACTCTCCGTACGCACCTCAGGCGAAGGAGATGCTGGCGCGGTCTCACGCTCGCGAGAACGTGAAGCCGAAGGTCGTGGGCGTCGTCCTGCCGGTGACCGGAAAGTACAAGCCCATCGGCGATGCGGTGCTGCGCGGCATTCAGCTCGCGATGCAGGGCTCGGACATCGAGCTCGTGGTGAAGGACACGCAGGGTGACGTGCAGCTCGCGGGCAAGGCGCTCGAGGAGCTCGCGTTCGATGATGGCGCGATCGCCGCGATGGGCCCGCTGCTCGCGGACGACAGCAAGCGCGCGGCGCTGGTGGCGGAGGAGCTGCAGATCCCGCTGCTCACGATGACGCGCACCGAGGACATCACCGGCATCGGCCCGCACGTCTTCCGCAACATGCTCACCAACTCGGGGCAGGCCGAAGCGCTGGCGGAGTACGGAACGAAGAAGCTCGGCTTCAAGCACTTCGCGGTGCTGTACCCGGACATCCCGTACGGCAAGGAGCTCACGAACGAGTTCTGGGATGCGGTGATCGAACGCGGCGCGGACGTGCGTGGCGCAGAGGCGTACGAGCATGATCAGACGACGTTCACCGCCGAGGCGAAGAAGCTGGTGGGCCGCTACTGGATGCTCGACCGGGCGGACTATCTGGAGGGCCTGCGGCAGATCAACGCGAGCGGCGACGACGACTTCCGCAAGCGGAAGGCGCGCGAGAAGCTGCAGAGCACGCTGGATCCGATCGTCGACTTCGACGCGCTGCTGATCCCCGACGACTGGAAGCGCGTGGGGCTCGTGGCGCCGGCGCTCGCGGTGGAGGACATCATCACCAACGCGTGTGACCCGCGCGACCTCGACAAGATCAAGAAGACGACCGGGAAGAAGGATCTCAAGACGGTGACGCTGCTCGGCACCAACCAGTGGTCGAGCCCGAAGGGACGCAGCGGCCTGCCTGAGCTCGTGGAGCGCGGCGGCAAGTTCGTCACCTGCAGCATCTACGTCGACGGCTTCTACGTGGACAGCAACAGGCCCGCGACGAAGAAGTTCGTGGCCGCGTACAAGGCCGCGAACGGCGGAAATGATCCGGGGCTGCTCGAGGCGATCGGCTACGACTCCGCGGCGATGTTCCGGCAGGTCATCGAGAAGAACGCGCCGAAGACGCGCGAGCAGTTCCGCGAAGACCTCCAGGTCCTCAAGGGCTTCGACGGCGCAACGGGCACCACCTCGTTCACCGACAAGCGCGAGGCGCAGAAGCCGCTCTTCTTCCTCTCGATCGACTCGAAGGGTGTGAAGGAGCTGCCGCCGATCGAAGTGTCGCAGCCGAGTTCGGGCACGCCGACCGGCTCTCGCTAGAGCGGAACCGCAGCGTTCATCTCATTGTCAGGAGCTGGCGATGATCCTCTCTTCGCTGCTCCTCCTTTCGCTCACGGCGGCTGCTCAGCCGATAGACGCTCCGATCCAGTGGCCGGAAGGGCTCAACTGCCCCAAGGCCTTCGCGTGGTTTGCGACTGCGCGGATCGCGGACGCGTCATTCGTCTCGGAGACGACGCACGTCGACGTCGTCGCCGCGAGATCGCTCATCGACCACCCGACCGAGTTCAGCCGGCTTCATTTCACTCCCTCGATGGTGGGCTTCTCGGTGCAGGTGCAGTGCGTGACGGACACCTTCTGGGCGATGCGGCTCGACTGCTCCGGCGCAGCCTGCAAGCAGACCGTGCTCCTCGCTCGGCAGCGATCGATATCGCCGCTGTCCACGATGCATGGCGACGGGCCGGGCTCACTCGCCACCGCGAAGGGCAAGCCGGAACTCTCGGTGGATCAGCAGGTGCAACTTCGGAACGCGGTGGCCGCCGCGCTCGGCTCGGCACGAGATTCCCTCGAGGTGGCCTGCCGCGCGGCCCGTTGCCGAAAGGCCGTTCAGACGTTGGACGACGACCTGAACAGCGCCCTGGTGCGAAAGGGACGCTGGAAG
>JBJMQN010000068.1:0-6794 GCA_045802665.1 Myxococcaceae bacterium
GCTCGTGATCCGTCGGAGAAGGACAACGCGGAGTGGATTCGGAGGCGGAGCGGCGCTGCGGTGATTGGCCCGATTCCGTATCTGAAAAATCCGCGGGCGCTGTCAGCTCGACTTCAGCGCGAGCTGGCGCCGCTGATCAGCACCCCTTCACGCACCAACCGTTGACGCACTGCTCGCTGCTGCTGCACTCCTCGTTCGTCACGCAGCGATAGCCGCACATTCCGTTGGGGCTTCCGGGCTGAAGCGGGGTGCAGGGCGTGCCGACGTAGCAGGTGTTTCCCGGCGCATCGACGCTGCAGGATTGCGGTGCGCAGTAGTGGCTGGACGTGCCGCCGCAGGCCAAGAAACAGAGCGCGAACAGCATCAGCGACGCGATCCTCATCACGGCTTCACTCTACCGAATTCGGCCCCGGGGCTGCTTCGCCCGCTCAGAGAGCGCAAATGATCTGACGCCGATTTTTCGGCCTCGCGCGCAGTGGGCTTCGCTACATGCGTGATCGTCACACAGCGCCGCCGATCAAATTTTTTTCAGCGCGTTTGATCGCGGTCGCGAATTGGACGGCTTCGTAGATCCGCGCGACAAAGACCGCGCATGGCAGAAATCATCGATCTCTCGCTCGTCGCAGACGCCAGGCGCTACTTTCACAAGCTGCTCGACACGCGAGGCATCTCGTACTTCCTCCGGAAAGACGGCCACCGCCTCTTTCAAATCGAGCCGTCGAAGGTGGAGTTGATCATCCGCACCGCCGCTCGCGCTCGACCGGCGCACCTGCCCAAGCCTCCGCTCCCGGCGATGGACTACTGCCGGAAGGAGATCCGCCGCGAGCTCATCAAGCGCGTGGTGGAGGCGATGCTGCAGACGGGGCTGTGACCGGCAGTCCTACGGCGCGAGCTTGAGGATGAAGCCGTCGCGGCTGCCGGCGGCCGTCCCCACCGACGTCGTTCCCAGAAAGGAGCCGACGACGATGACGCTGCCGTCAGGCAGAAGGGCGACGTCCTCTGGAATCACCTGTCCCTGATCGGAACAATCAGGTGAGAGCCTCCGCTCCCAGATCTGCTGCAGGTCGTGATCGAACTTCGCGACGAAGCCATCCGAGCACGAGTACATGTCGCCATCGTGGATCAGCGCGATCGCCTGATCGTTGATTGCGACGACAGCTTTCGCCGACTGCGGCGCTCGGACCGAGGTGAGTGCGCGCGGCGTTCCGTCAGCATTCGCGGTGAGCAATGCGACGGTATTCAGCTGCCCGGGCACGATGATGCTCCCGCCGCCCCAGCTCAGACTGCCGGTGGCCTTTCCCGTCGCCGCGATCGTTCCGTTCGGCGCGATCTTCACGCTGTTGAGCGTGGCCCAGCCGGTGCCGGTGAGCCGCTGTTTCCACATCTTCGCGCCGCTGTCGTCGCGCAACTCGAGCCCGTTGTCCGCGCCGAAGAGCACGTCGCCGGCTCCGTCCACTGCGAGGCCGCCGATGTACGAATCGGTCACGCCGGGGGTCGGAAGCAATTGGCCACTTCCACTTCGGCGCACCAACGTGCTCCCGCCCATGAATCCGCCGGTCGTGGTCCACGCCGTCCCACTCGGCGTGATTGCCAGGTCATTCGCGTAGTCGCCCTCTTGCGCGACCCAGAGGAATGAACCGTCTTGAGCCAGCTTGATGAGGAGCGAGTTCCCGACGCTCTGGGCGCCCCACTTCGCGTACTGGCATGCGTGGTCGGTGCAGTTCACGTAGTAGTGCAGGAAAAGGTCGCCCGACGAAGTGATCGCCAGCGCGTCGTTGTTGATCCACGACCAGTGCCCCATGTCGGCGTGTGTGATGGTGCTCTTCAAGTTGCCGTTGCTGTCGAACCGCAGAATGGAGAGCGCCTCCTGCCCGGCAGCCCGTCCCCGGCTGTCGTAACCCACGGTCCAGATATCGCCCTGCGCGTCGATCGTGACCGACCTGAGGTCGTCCCATTCGGGGCTCGCGATCGTTCGCACCCATTCGATGTTCGAGTGATTCGCGCCGGCTGGCGCGTAGCAGCCGCCGGAGGTGGTGCAGATCTCGTTCGCCGCGCAGCCGCCGCAGTTCAGAGTCCCGCCGCAGCCATCGTCGAAGTCACCACAGGCTCCGCTCCCGAGATCCGCGCAGGTCGCGGCGACACATGACCGCGAGCACACCCCTTGAAATGGTCCCATGCACGTCGATCCCTGATCGCAGCCACCGCAGTCGACCGTCCCGCCGCATCCGTCGATCTCCTGCCCGCACTGCCGATTCCAGAAAGCGCACGTCTTCGGTTGGCAGGTCAGCGTTCCGGAGTCAGCCGCGCTCTCTCCGAGGACCGTCGTCTCGGGCTCGAACTGCGAGGCGGTGGAAGATTTTGAACAGCCAGTTCCGATCGCGACGCCAACGGCGATCAGCAGGACAAGACGCGCGCTGGACACGGGCACTCCTCGGGCACGGGGCGCTCGCAAGGTGCGGTCCGGGCGGTTGGAGTGCCATTGCCGGCTGCTCCACCCCTGTCGGCTAATTCATGATTCGGCCGGCGCCGCGGCAGTCAGCGCGTCGTCCTCGTGACCGCGTCGAAGACCGGCGTGTCCGCTCTCACGCTCTCTCCGCCGGTCTCCTTCGCCGCCGCCAGCAGCACGGTGTTCACGCCCGGCAGCTGCTGCTGAATCCACGACGTGTCCCGCCGCGACTCGGTGAAGAACCAGCCGAGCTGAAAGCCGTCGGTTCGGAACTGATCCAGCTCCTTCACTTTGTACTCGCGCGTCTTCGTTCCGATCGTCGGCTTGCAGAACAGGTGCTGCTCATCCGCGTCCGGCAGCCCGAAAGACTGGAGCTCTGACAGCGTGAAGCTCCGGAGCGAATTCACCCGTCCGGTCAGGTAGGTCACGTCCGCGCCCGCCGCCTTTGCCTGCCTCGCGAGCTGGACGATCTTCGCGAGCGTCACGTCGTACTTGAAGTTCTCCCCTCGCCAGAAGTCCACGCTCCAGCTCCTGCTGAAGTCCTTCACCACCGCCGCCGGCAACCCCAGCGCCTTCGCGGTGTCCTCGCCGGTCTCCCGGACATCGGACTTGTGGAGCTTGTCGAAGTAGTGCGTCTGGTGCGCGCGGTCGTACGCCTTCGCGATCTGCAGGGTCCTCGTGCGCGTGTCCGCCAGCGTGTCGTCGATGTCGAACACGACGCGCACCTTCTCGCCGCGACCGGTCCTCAGCTTGATGTCCGCGAGCTCGGCTTTGCACCACGCCTCTCCGTCCACGCTCTTGCCGCGCTTCGGGGCATCGACGCCGTCGAGCGTTCGCACGCGGTTCTGCAGCCGATTGGAGGTCTGGGCAGGTGTGGTGTTCGGCTGCGGATGGCTGAGCGGCCTCTGGCGAGCTCTTCGTTCAGTGCGCATGCGGCGCGCAGGGTAGCAGCGATGAGCGCTCCGCTCGATGTGCTACTCCAGAGGCATGAGACCCCTCACCGGCTCGTGGCAGGCGTGGTGACCCATGCGCGCGCTGACGGTGCTGGCACTGCTGATTTGCGCGTCGCCCGCCTTCGCCCAGAGCGAGTCCACGGCCGACGAGCTGAGCGCGCCGCCGGTGTTCGCGGTGGACTCTCAGGATGACGGTCCAGGCATCGGCGGCAGCGGCGATGTGGAGCTCACCGCGCAGCTGAACGATGCGTTTCCATCCGACGGTGGAAGTGATGCTGAGAATTCGACGATGGCGACGGTGGTGTCGCTCGACACGCAGCGGGTCGTGTTCGAAGGCGATCTTCCGGCTCAGGATCTCCTGATCGAAGTGAGCCCGGGGCACTACGAGCTCCGCCGTCAGGGCTTCCCGCCGGAGCCGCTCACGCTGGAGGTGGGCGACGATCTCTTCATCCCCGGCACGCGCATCCGGCTTCAGTCTTCGCTGCTCGTGAAGGACCGCGCGTTCACGGAGATCCCCCGCACGCTCAGGTCGGTGCAGCTCGAACATTCACTCGATCTGCGCGCGGCCACCGGGCTCGGCGTGAATCAGCGACTGTCGATGCAGCTCGCGATCGCGCTGGCGGTGACGATTGGGCTCACCGACAGGCTGCAGTGGACCGTTCCGCTCCCGTACTTCACGTATCTCGCGGGCTCACCGGGCAGTCGTGAATGGCTCATCGAAGGCGGCGTCACGAACTTCGGCGCGCAGACGGGCCTGGTTGCGCTCGGCTTTGGCGCGGGGCTCTCGCATCGGAGCTATTTCACGCCCACCGAGTCGTTCCTCGTCGGCATCAACGCGGGGACGGACGCGTACTTCGGTGACTTCTCGGAACAGCTCGGCTCGCTGAAGCTCTGGACCGGCCGAGCGCAGTTCGGGTACTCGCGCAGCTTCGATCGCTGGCTCACCATCAACGTCGGCGCCGCGCTGCACATCCCGGTGGATCTCATCCGCAACCGGCTCACCGTGCTCTCGTCCGCGCCGGTGTCGCCGCTGGATTCGGCGGTGCAGATGTCGCTCGGGTCGCCGTTGCGGATTGGGTATCGGCCATTGCCGCTCGCGCAGCTGCACGTGACGGAGCGGCTCAGCGTGGACGCGTACGGCACCGTGACGCCGTGGTGGCAACGAAGCGGGCTTCAGCTCTTCTGGGAAGTGATGGGCGGGTTCAGCTGGACGCCGTGAGCTGGGCTACGGCTCAATCGTCGACTTGGTCGTGAAGCCGTTGCCGCTGACCTGCCAGAGCTCGATGGGGGAGGGCGCCTCGCCAGTGGCGGAATCGAAGTCCAGCTTTCCGGAAGACCCGTCGATGTCGATGCTCTTTCCGGCCGCGAGATCGTTCGAGGCCGCCGTGAACTGCGTCGGAGAAAGCCGGTAGCTCGTGCCCTGAGAGAGCTTGGTGAGGCCTTCAGCGACGCCCAGGCCTGTCACCGCGGTTGCTCCGCCCTTCGCCGCCCACGACGCCCCGAGCGCGAGGACATACGCCGCGTCGTAGCTGTGCGAGGTGAACGCGTAGCTCGCCGGATCGACCTGATACTTCGACAGGTACGCGTCCTTGAACGATTGGTACGCGACGCCTGCGCCCTGCGCAGCGGCCGTTCCGTACGCACTCTGGATCTCGGAGGCGAGCGCGCCGAGCCCCGAGATCAAGGCGGGATCCTTCGCGCTGTCGGTGAAGAACCACTGGTGACCCTGTGCCTTGGTGAGATTCGATCCTGAAAGCGTGTTCGCCTTCTGGATGATCTTCACCGCATCGTCCGGGAAGCCGATCAACACGGTCACGTCCGGGTCGTACGCATTCAGGCTCGTGACCGCCGCGGTGATGTCGCCGCCGCGTTCATAGAGGAATCCGGAGGCGCTGCGCGGAGTCGCGATGCTCTGCTGAATCACGTCCTTGAGGCCCTGACCGTAGGGATCGTTCAGGTAGATGACGCCGATCTTCATCGAGGAGGTGAACGTCGTGTTGGTCGCGATGACCTGCGCGATCGCCTTGCCCTGAATCGCGTCCGACGGCGCCGTTCGCCACACCAGCCGCGGCGAGCCGTTGTTCGTCGCCGCGAGGCTCGTGATCTCAGGGCTCGTCGCCGTCGCGCTGATCAGCACCGTGCTCTTGCCGATCGTCACCGTGGACGCGGCGATCGTCTGCCCCGATCCGGACGTGATGATGCCGAACGCCTTCTGATCGTTGATGAGCCAGTCCACCTGCTTCTTCACCGTGTCGCTGTCCGCCTTCGTGTCGCAGATGTGGAGCGCGAGCGGATGCGTGGCGATGGTCCGCTGGTTGATCTCATCCACCGCGAGCTTGATCGCGTTGAGGCCCGCGATCTCCGATTCGTCCGTTCCCGAAGACGGCGTGATCGGCAGCGCCGCGCCGATGTGCAGCGCGTTCGCGTCATCCGCCGACGCGCCATAGGTCTCACCGCAGCCCGTGGGGACGGTGTTCCCGATGCAGTAGTTCTCTTTGCAGACCTGCCCGCCCTGGCAGTCGCTGTCCTGATTGCACTCGTGGAAGCCGCCCGGCGCCGCGACGGTGAAGCTGCAGCCGGCGAACAACACGAGCGACGCGCCGAGCCCGAAGACCTTCATCATCTAGAACCTCACCTGAAAGCCCGCGCTGGTGGGACCGACGAGGATCCGGAACGAGGACTCGTCCGAGCCGCTGGACGTATCTTCCTGCTGCTGCTCCTCTTCGCCGCTCTCGGTCGTCCCTTTCGGATAGACCACGATCGCCGTCACCAGCGCCGCGAGTCCCACGCCGAAGCCCACGTCGGCCAGCAGCGCCTGCGTCTTGGTGGTCGACTCGAAGTTGCGCTTGTCCTCGACGGTGGTCGCGGCGTCGAACTTCGCCTTGCTCCCCCGAGCGGACAACCCCATGAACGTCCCGCCGCCCAACGCGAGCACGCCCACCGCGCCCGCTCCAATCGCGATGGCCTTGTTGCGGGAGCGAACTTTGTTGCTCGCCAGAAGATCCGCATCCCGTTTGGCCTGGGCTTCCTCCAACGCCTTGCGCGCTGCTTCCGCGTCCGCCTCCGCTTTCGCCTGCGCGGCCTTGGATTCCTCTTCGGACTTGAGCCGTTCGGCGTCTGATTTCTTCTTCTCCTCGTCCGCCTTGGCGATGAGGCCTTTCAGGCGATCGATGGAGAGCACCGCGCGCTTGAGCAGCGTCGCATCGGTCCCGTCTTTGCTGCCCACGTAGCGCTGGTACGCGTCGAGCGACTTTTCCAACTCGCCGGCCTGATCCCACGCTCGGGCGATGTTGTAGAGGAGCTTCGGGTTCGGCGATTCCTCGTTCACCTTCTCGAGCAGCTCCGCCGCCTCCTTGTACTTGCCCACGTTGTAGAGGCGTTCGGCTTCCTTCAGC
>JBJMQN010000069.1:0-3137 GCA_045802665.1 Myxococcaceae bacterium
CGCAGGTGCTCGCGGGACCGCTGCTCTCGGTCGCCAACAACTCGCCGATGCTGTTTGGGAAGCGGCTGTGGGCGGAGACGCGCATCGCGCTCTTCCAGCAGTCGGTGGACACGCGGAGCGAGACGCAGCACCAGCGAAACGCCTCGCCGCGGGTGAGCTTCGGCACGCAGTTTCTGACGCGGTCCATCGTGGAGCTGTTCCGCGAGGACATCGTGCGGCACCGCACGCTGGTTGGAACGGACTTCGACGAGGATCCGCAGGCGGTGCTGGATCGCGGAGAGATCCCGCAGCTCAAGGCGCTGCGGCTGCACAACGGAACCATCTATCGCTGGAACCGAGCGTGCTACGGGATCATGAACGGCATCCCGCATCTGCGGATTGAGAACCGCGTCATGCCCGCCGGCCCGAGCGTGGCGGATCAGGTCGCCAACGCCGCCTTCTGGTGCGGGCTGATGGTGGAGCTCGGCGATCGCTACGAAGACATCACGCAGCACACGACGTTCGATCATGCGCAGAGCAACTTCTTCGCCGCGGCGAGAGAGGGAATCGGCGCGCAGATGTGCTGGCTGGATGGACGAGAGCTCCCGGCGAATCAGCTCGTGCTGGAAGAGCTGCTCCCGATCGCGGAGAAGGGGCTCTCGAAGCACGGCGTGATCGAGGCGGACATCAAGCGGTACTTAGGGATCGTGGAGAAGCGGGTGCGCAGCGGGAAGACCGGAACGCGCTGGCTGCTCGCGTCGCTGCAGGGGATGAAGAATCAGGGCAGTCAGACAGAGCGGCAGCACGCGCTCGTGTCGGCGACGCTCGAGCGGCAGAAGGATCACAAACCCGTGGCCGAGTGGGAGCTCGCGACGTTGAGCGAAGCGACCAAGACGCCGCACTCGTACAAGAAGGTCCATCAGTGCATGACGACGGACCTCGCGACGGTCCATGCGGATGACGCGGTGGATCTCGTCGCGAACCTCATGAGCTGGGACAAGATCCGCCACGTGATGGTGGAGGATCGCGATCACCACTTAATCGGAGTCATCTCCTCGCGCTCCGTGCTGCGGTTCCTCTCGCACGGCGGGGCAGGGCGAGATGCGGCCGTGTCGGAGATCATGAAGACGGACGTGGTCACGGTCGGCCCCGAGACCACGACGCTGGAGGCGATTCACCTCATGCGGAAGCACCGGATCGGGTGTTTGCCCGTGCTGGATGGTGAGCGGAAGCTCGTGGGCGTCGTGACGGAGGAGAACTTCCTCAGGATCGCCGGCGAGCTGCTCGAGAAGACGCTGCAGGAGTAGCGGGGCTGAAGCGGCGCTGAAGCAACTTGCTGAGGATCGCCGGCTGCTTCAGAAGACGCTGAAGGAATCGCTGAACGCGATCCCGCTGATGGACGCCCGCAGCGGGCTCGGCGTATCGAAATGGCGCGGTTCTCGTGGCGAACACGCAGCTGCGTAAGTGTGAACCAAAAGTGGCAGCATACCTCTACTTTTGGTTCACACTTTGAGTGTTTCGCGGAAGGCGAGTGCCTCTTTGATGTCACGGACCAGCTCTTCGGGTGTCTTCGTCACCCGATTCCACGTGACCGGGATGAGCCGCCATCCGGCGGCGGCACACTTCGCCTGAATCTCCGCTCGGCGGTCGAAGGCGCGTGGGTTGTCGTGGAACTTTCGCCCATCGCACTCACAGACGACCTTCTTCTCCGGCCACGCGAAGTCCGATTCGAGGATCCATTCACCATCGCGTCCCAGGACCGCATAGTGATGGTACGTCCCGATCCGATGCTTCCGGAGCAGCGTCCGGAATTTCGTTTCGAGAAGGCTATCGGTCGGCCTGTCGTCGCCGTGGTAGCCGGCAAGCACCGCTCTGAGGCGGGCGATTCCCTTCGACGTCGTGCGACCCATCTCTTTGAGTCGCCGCCGGGTCCAGTTGGTGACGTAGGGACGAAGGTGAATGGCGAGCTCCACGAGTCGTTCGAGATCCTTCTCGCTCGAGAGATCGATCAGCGTCCGCGGGGCGTCGGTGACGCGCAGTCCATTGTAGACCTTCACCTCGTTGTGGATGCTGAGGTCCGAGCGGTAGACCTTCACGCTCTCGGATCGGAGGTTCCGCGACTTTGGAATCGTGATCTCGAGTCGCGAGGGAGAGCGGTCGAGCCAGCCCTGCACGAACGCCGAAGAGCGGTGACTCAGCGCGGCGTCCGGCCCCGCCCAGATGAGCGCCGCCGTCGCGGTCTGCTGCCAGGTCGGGGGAGCGCCACCGAGGACGTACGCGGCCGGAAATAACTCCTTCCAGCTGCCTGAGGACAGCCGAGCCCGAATCATCCATGCGGACACGCCTGCCCGCATCACCTGCTCTCGCGACACCACGCCGTGCTGCTTCGCCGCGAGAACGTGTAGACCTGATTCACCGCCAGCCACGGGAGCCTCCAAGTGTGAACCAAAAGTGGCGATAGAATGCCACTTTAAGTTCACGCTTGGCGACTACTTCGCCGCCTGCTTCCGCGGATCGTCTTTCGCATTCAGGTAATTGATGTCGAACGGGCCGGTGCCGTGGAGCTGAACCACGGTCTCGCCCTTCGCCTCTGCGGCGTGGTGCATCTTGCCCGGCAGGAAGTGATACGCGGCCGGGCCGAGCTCATGCGAGGGCGCATCCATCGTGTCGCCCATGTGCAGAACGAGGTTGCCGGAGAGAATCGTGAGGTTCTCGTCCTTCGTGTGCCAGTGCGGAGAGATCTTGTACCCGTCCGGGAACTTGAGCCGGACCGTGAACGCCGCGGGTTTCGAGGGATCCCCTTCGAGCACCGCGAGCTGCGCGCCCTTCGGTAATCCGGGCGGCGCATCACCCCACTTCAGATCTGACGGGTTGAGCATCACCGCTTCCGGTTTCTTCTTCTCCTGAGCGATCGCGAGCGGAGCCGAGACGAGGAGCAACACTGCGAGCGTGGGAATCACTGATTTCATGAGGGTCTCCTGGGGAAAGCCCCGAGAGAACCGTGCGTGACGTCCGAGAAACATGGGCGAACCGGCCAACCGGCATGTCCGGAGCGGAGCGCTTCCCGTCAGAGCAAGAGGTGCTGGGACGGCGGGTGGTCGGAAGGCTGCGGGAGCCAACTTCACAACCGTCGGTCCAACCACCCCCGCCGCGTGCCC
>JBJMQN010000070.1:0-6092 GCA_045802665.1 Myxococcaceae bacterium
GAACCAGACGGGCTCGAAGAATCACTTCCGCATCGCGATCGCCGGCAGCGGCTTCGGCGGGCTGGGGATGGCAATCCGGCTCAAGCAGACCGGCCAGAACGACTTCGTCCTCTTCGAGCGAGCGGCGGACGTCGGCGGCGTCTGGCGCGACAACTCGTACCCCGGCTGTGCGTGCGACGTGCAGTCCCACCTCTACTCGTTCTCCTTCGCGCAGAACCCGAGCTGGACGCGCGCGTACTCCCCGCAGGGCGAGATCCACGCCTACCTGAAGGACTGCGCCCACAAGTTCGAGCTGCTCCCCCACTGCCGCTTCAACCATGAGGTCACGGACGCCGCGTGGGACGACTCGGCGCAGCTCTGGCGGATCCAGACGTCGCAGGGCGCCTTCACCGCGGACGTCTTCATCGCCGGCGTGGGCGCGCTGAGCGATCCGTCCATTCCGAAGCTTCCGGGGCTCGAGAAGTTCAAGGGCAAGGTGATGCACTCGGCGCGTTGGGATCACTCGCACGAGCTCTCCGGCCGCAAGGTCGCGGTGATCGGCACCGGCGCCTCGGCGATTCAGTTCGTGCCGGCGATTCAGCCCAAAGTCGGCAAGCTCTCGCTGTTTCAGCGGACCGCGCCGTGGGTGCTGCCGCGCCGCGATCGCGCGATCACGGAAGGCCAGCGGAGCCTCTTCGCGAAGTCCAGGCTCGCCCTTCGCATGAAGCGCGCGCTCATCTATCTGCCGCGCGAGCTGATGGTGCTCGGGTTCCGGAATCCCTCTGTGATCAAGCTCGCGCACAAGCTCGCGGTGAAGCACCTCGAGCGGCAAATCAAGGATCCGGTGCTCCGCGCGAAGGTGACGCCGAACTACACGCTGGGCTGCAAGCGCGTGCTCATCTCGGATGACTACCTGCGCTCTCTGGACAAGCCGAACGTGGACGTGGTCACGGACGCGATCCGCGAAGTGCGCGAGGGATCGATCGTCACTTCTGACGGTGCCGAGCACGAGGTCGAGACGATCATCTTCGGCACCGGCTTCCACGTGACGGACATGCCGCTCGCGAAGTACGTGCGCGGCCGGGACGGGCGGACCCTGCAGGAGGTCTGGAAGGGCAGCCCGAAGGCGCATCTGGGGATCACCGTCGCCGGCTGCCCCAACTTCTTCATCCTGCAGGGGCCGAACACCGGGCTCGGCCACAGCTCGGTCATCACGATGCTGGAGGCGCAGTTCGAGCACATCCTCGCCGCGCTTCGGTTCCTCGACGGCACGAACTACGCCGCGGTGGAGCCCACTGCCTACGCGCAGGAGCGCTTCGTCGCCGAGGTGGATCGCAAGATGGCTGGCACCGTCTGGACCGCGGGCGGCTGCGCGAGCTGGTACCTGGATGAGACCGGCCGCAACTCCACGCTCTGGCCCACGTTCGTCGGCAGCTACCGCAGGCGGGTGGCGTCGTTCGATCCGAACGAGTATCTGAGCATCGCTCGCAAGTCCTTCAGGCCCTCCGAGCCCGCCGCGCCCCATGCGGCTTCGAAGAAGTCGAAGTCGCGCCGCGCAACCCTGTTCCCGCAGAGGATCTCCCCCCGTGTCTGAGCCTGATCGTCGCCCGCGCAGCCGGCCCCACAGCGTCCCCGTGTCGCGGGGGACCGAGCCCCACCGCCGCTCATCAACCCCGTCCGACGACGCCCCCGCGGCGGTGCCGGCGAGTGAGCCAGGCGCGCCAGAGAGCGTCACCTCCGAGCGGGCGAGTGACAACCCTCCTGCGACGCGCGCGTCTGAGCCCGGTGGCAGCCGATTCAGCCGAATGGAACCGGGGACCGAGGACATCCGCTTCGCCGACAAGCTGCAGCACGCCGTCGCCTCGTTTCTCTTCAAGCTGCCGCATTCCGTGCAGGTGAAGCTCTCCGGCAAGCCGCCCATCGTGCGCGCGGGCCTCACGCTGCATCCGGAGTTGCAGCTGCTGCTCAGCATCCGCGAACGGAAGAAGACGCCCGGCTTCTCCGCGCTGCCACACGCGAAGACCCGCGTGCTTTCGCGCCGCGAAGCGATCGTTCACGCCGGGACTCGCATCGAGGTGAAGTCGGTGCGGGACCTCGAGGTGGACGGCGGCGGCGGCCCGGTGATGGCGCGGCACTACGCGCCCGAGAACGTCGGCAATGATCCCGCGCCGCTGCTCGTGTTCTTCCACGGCGGCGGCTTCGTGATCGGGGATCTGGACACGTACGATCCGCTCTGCCGGCTGCTGTGCCGTCACGCCGGAGTGCATGTCCTCTCGGTGGACTACCGCCTCGCCCCCGAGCACCCCTTCCCTGCTGCGGTGGAAGACGTGCGCGCGTCCTATCTGTGGGCCACGCAGCACGCCGCCGAGCTCGGCGCGCACCCGAGTCGGATCGCGGTGGGCGGCGACAGCGCGGGCGGCAATCTCTCCGCTGTCCTCGCGCAGCTCATGAAGGCCGAGGGTGGCCCTACTCCCGCCGCGCAGCTGCTCATGTACCCGGCGATCGACAGGACCAAACGACGCCCCTCCATGGAGCACTTCGCGGACGGCTTCTTCCTCACGCAGGCCGACATCGAGTGGTTCCAGAACCACTACGTCGGCGCTACGAACGTGCACGCGGATCCGCGCATCGCCCCGCTGCGCTTCAAGGACTTGAAGGGCCTGCCGCCCGCGATCGTCGTCACCGCGGGCTTCGATCCGCTCCGCGACGAGGGCGAAGAGTACGCGGACGTTCTGAAGGCAGCCGGCGTGCCGGTCGTCCAGCGGCGATTTGAAAATCTGATTCACGGCTTCGCGAACATGACCGGCCTGTCGCCGGCGTGCCGCGAGGCAACCATCGAAGTGGCGGGCGCACTCCGCGCCCTGCTCTCCACCGCAGCTCACTGAGGGATTCAAAGATGAAGACGCTCAAAGACAGGGTCGTGGCGATCACCGGCGCGGGTTCAGGCATTGGCCGCGCGACCTCCGTGCTGCTCGCGAAGCAGGGCTGCCATCTGGCGCTCTCGGACGTGAACGAGAAGGGCCTCGCCGAGACCGCCGAGCAGTGCCGCGCGGCAGGGGTGAAGGTTCAGACGACCAGAGTGGACGTGGCGGATCGTTCGGCGGTCGAGAAGTGGGCCGCGGGCGTGAAGGCGGAGTTCGGGATGGTGCACGTCATCATCAACAACGCGGGCGTCGCGCTCGGCGCCACGGTGGAGGACATGAGCTACGAGGACTTCGAATGGCTCATGAACATCAACTTCTGGGGCGTCGTTCACGGGACGAAGGCGTTCCTGCCGCTCATCAAGGAGTCCGGTGCCGAGGGCCACATCGTCAACGTCTCCAGCGTGTTCGGACGGATCGCCGTGCCGACGCAGTCCGCGTACAACGCCGCCAAGTTCGCGGTGAAGGGCTTCACCGAGGCGCTGCGCCAGGAGCTGGAGATTGAAGGCGCGAACGTCGGCGTGACCTGCGTTCACCCGGGCGGGATCAAGACGAACATCGCTCGGAACGCGCGTTTCACGGTGCGGCCCGGCATGGTGAGCGAGAGCTCGGGCAAGGATTTCGAGAAGGCGTTCACCACCGAGCCCGAGCAGGCCGCGCGCGACATCCTGAACGCGATCCGCAAGAACAGCCGGCGGCTCCTCATCGGCAAGGACGCGATCGCTATTGATCTGATGCAGCGGCTGCTGCCCACGCTCTACCAGCGGCTGTTGGTGACCGGCGCGAGGAAGCGCCGCGAGAAGCTGCTCCAGCGCGCGCAGAAGAAGGCCGACGCCGAGCGTGAGCCCCGTCAGGCGGCATGAGCCCCAGCGCGAAGATGAAGCTGAAGCGCCCTCCCCGCCCTGAACGGAAGGTGAAGGCCGTGGTCCGGGTGACGCCGCTCGCGGAGAAGCTGCAGGCGCCTGCGAAGGCGACGCCGCAGGATCTCTTCGAGCTGGCGATGAACAAGTGGACCGCCGGTGAGCGCTTCGACATCGGGAAGATGGCGAACGAGCTCGGCGTGGGACGTGCGACGGTCTTCCGCTGGGTCGGCAGCCGCGAGCTCCTCTATGGAGAGGTGCTCTCGCGGATGTTCGACTTCGCGCTGGAGGCCGCGCAGCAGCAGGCGAAGGGCAAAGGCGCGGACTACGTCGCGGACGTGAGCCGGCTGCTCATGGAGACGCTCATCGCCTACGAGCCGCTGCAGAACTTCGTGAGGCAGGATCCCGAGTACGCGATGCGCGTGCTGATGTCGAAGAGCTCCACGGTGGAGCAGCGCACAGCGGCTATCGTGAAGAAGTTGCTGGAGGAGCAGATCGCAGCCGGGAACATCCGTCCCACGATGAAGGCGGACGATCTCGCGTACCTGATCGTCCGAATCGGCGAGTCGTACGTTTATCGCGAGGCGATCACGGGCGATGCGCCGGACATCGAGCCTGCGACGACCGCGATAAGGATTCTGGTCGCCGCGTCAGCGTGAGCGTGACCGGGTGCTCTTTCGACCTGCCCCGCCGTGCCCCCAAAAAACGCAGAAGCCTCGTCGACATATCGCCGACGAGGCCTCAATCACTTCATCCCCCCGCGTCCCCCGCTGGGTTGCTGCGGCTTACGACTACCGCGCCGGGGTGACCGTCGCGTTCACCGCGTCGATCGCGCTGTTCACGCCGGCCTTCGCACCGGACTCGGACGCGTAGGTCTGGCCGCGCGCGATGATCTGGCCGTTGCCCGCCTTCAGGTGGAAGAAGGACCGGCCGTCCGCCGCCGCCAGCACTTCGTAGCGGAGGCTGTTCACGCCGTTGGTCTTGACCGACGAGATGCCCGAGGTCGCGCCCGTGCTCGTGGTGTACGCCTGCGACTGGAGGACGATCTCGCCGTTCGCCGCGCGCAGGTGGAAGTAGTACTTGCCATCCAGGCCCTTGAAGCTCTCGAACCGCACGCCCGTGGTCGGCGCGACCGGCTGCGCGTTCACCGCCGCGATGACCTTCTGCACCGTGGCCGCGCCGCTCTGCGCCGCCGTCGAGGTCGCGTACATCTCGGACACGCCGATGATCGCGCCGTTGCCGCCGACGAGGACGAAGTAGTTGGAGCCGTCCACCGCCTCACGCATCAGGAAGCGGCTCGGGTTCGTGCCGTTGCTCTTCACCGTGGTGATGCCCGACTTCGCGGACGTCAGCGTCGTGTAGCCCTGCGACTGGAGGACCTTCTCGCCGTTCCCGGCGATCAGGTGGAAGTAGTACTTGCCGTCCTGGCCCTGGAAGGTCTCGAACTTGCTGTTCGCGGTGAGGGACGAGTCGACGTCGCCCATCTGGTCACCGGAGTCGTTCATGTCCTCCACGCCGACGCCACAGGCGGTGAGAGCGATGCAGGCAACGAGGACGGGGACGAGGCGGAAGGTCTTCATGGTTTTTGGCTCCAGGATTCAGTGTTCGGAAGTGCGCCCTCCTTGTGCAGTCGCCGTGCCGCGCCGAACTGCCGCGCAACCCGCCGTGATCTCTGACCCGCCTATTCGCCCGTGTTGCTTTGACGCAACAGTCCGTCATATGAATGCAACGAATGTTTCCTGAGATCGACACAGACGCCGCGCTCCACTCAGCGGACATGGAGTCGCTGGCGAAGCGCCTGGTGGAGCTCGCCTGCGCCCGGACGGGGACGCGCGACGGCGCGGTGTTCCTCTGGGACAGCAAGGCGAAGGGGCTCGCGGTGGACTTCCACATGGTGGAAGGAGTGATCGTCACCCTCCCCGGCACCGGCGCGATCCTGCGCGCGCGAACGGACGGACGGGCCAACGGCATCGCGCTGTCCTGCTACCAGAACGCCGAGCCCTACCTCTGCAACGACACCTCGAAAGACGCCAACTACGCGCGCTACTTCCGAGACGTCTCGGCGGTGCTGGCGGTCCCAATCCCCTGGCAGGGCCGGGCGATGGGCGTGCTCACGGTCTCATCCTCCAAGAAACACGTCTTCACCGACGAGCACGTCAAAGAGCTGGAAGAGGTCGCGTCGACGTCCGCGAAGTTTCTCCGCCGCGCGCAGCTCGCCCGCGCCACGCGTGAAGACGGCCGGCCGTTCGTCATCAAAGGTCTCTCCTCCGGCTGGTTGGAGGTGGAGCGCCGCATCGAGCAGGTCTCCTCCACGGACGCGCCCGTCCTCGTC
>JBJMQN010000071.1:0-4852 GCA_045802665.1 Myxococcaceae bacterium
CGAACGCGTCAGCCGCTACGTCATCCGCGACATGCTCGGGCAGGGCGGGATGAGCATCGTCTACGTCGCCTACGACCCGGAGCTGGACCGGAAGATCGCGCTCAAGATGCTGCGGCGAGCGCTCTCGGAGCAGCTCGGCCCGGACGCTCGCGACCGCGTCCTGCGCGAAGGCCAGGCGATGGCGCGGCTGTCTCATCCGAACGTGCTGCACGTGCACGACGTGGGCACGTACGACGACTCGGTGTTCCTCGCGATGGAGTACGTGGACGGCGTCACGCTCCGCGACTGGCTCAAGCAGGGGCCGCACCGCACGCGCGAGATCGTGCAGCGCTTCCTCGACGCAGGCGAAGGGCTCGTCGCCGCGCACGCCGTGGGGCTCATCCACCGCGACTTCAAGCCGGACAACGTCCTCCTCGGTCGCGATGGCCGCGTGCGCGTGGCGGACTTCGGCCTCGTCCGCGCGTTCGATACCTCCGAAGGGCTGCCCAGCTCGGTGCAGACCGGCGGTGCGGCGTCTCAGCTCGGCGCCGTCGTCGGAACTCCCGCGTACATGGCGCCTGAGCAGCGGCAGGGCGGCAAGGTCGACACGCGCACGGATCAATTCAGCTTCTGCGTGGCGCTCTACGAAGCCTTCACGGGCGAGCGTCCCGGCGCGCGCAACAAACACACGAAGCTGCCGCGCTGGCTCGCGCCGATCACCGATCGCGGACTCTCGGAGAAGCAGGACGATCGCTATCCCTCGATGCGCGAGCTGCTCGAGGACTTGCGCAAGCACAGCGGGACCGCTCGGCGGAGGATGCCGTGGGTGATGATGTCCACCGGCGCGCTGCTCGTCGCGGCGACGGTGGTGGGCGTGCTCGCGACGCGGAGGCCCGCTCGGATCGGCTGTGAGCAGCCGGAGCTTCGGCTCGGGGGCATCTGGGATTCGGCGCACGCGGACTCGGTGAAGGGCGCGTTCGAGAAGACGGGAAAGGTCTACGCGAGCGACACGTTCAGCCGCGTCTCGCAGACGCTGGAGTCCTTCTCGCGCGAGTTCAACAAGAGCTGGAGGGCCGCGTGCGAGGCGGATGCGGCGGCCTCGAACGACACCGCTCGTGAATTCGCGACGCTCTCCGCGCTCTGCCTCGACGCTCAGCGGGAGGAGCTCCGCACGCTCGTGACCGACTTCGCGGTGGCGGACAGCAAGCTGCTCGATCGCGCTCCGGATGCGGCGCTCGGATTGCCGAAGCCCGGCGCCTGCGTGGATGCGCGCACGCTGGAGGGCAGCCGTCAGCTCCTCAAGCAGAGCATCCAGAATCCGGCCGCGCAGGAGCTGCGGCTCCGGCTCGCCCGGCTCCGAGCGCAGACGCGTGAAGGCAAGTTCGAGGAAGCGAAGCCGAACGCGGAGAAGCTGGTCGCGGATGCTCGCGCGCTGAAAGACGACCCGCTGCTCGCGGAGGTGTTGATGGCGCAGGGGCTGCTCCTCTCCGACGCGTGGGAAGCGGAGAAGTCGGAGAAGGCGCTTCGCGAGGGCTTCGAGCTCGCGTTCTCGGTGGGGCACGATCTCGTCGCTGCGCAGGCGGCGGTCGAGCTCGTCCACGTCATCGGCTACGCGCAGGAGCGGGTCGCCGAGGGACGGCAGTGGGCGACGGTCGCGCACGCGGCGCTGGGCCGGCTCGGCAACGCACCCGAGCTCGAAGCGCGGCTCTGGAACAACGAAGGCCACCTGCACTTCTTCGTCGGCGAGTACGACGAATCGGTGGTCGCGTATGAAAAGTCGCTGGAGATTCGCCGTCGCGTGCTCGGTGAGGACAGCCCCGAGTACGCCGCGCCGCTGTTCAACCTCGGCCGCAACCTCGACTACATGGGCAACCCGAAGGCGGGGCTCGAGAAGATCAACGAGGCGCGCGAGATTCTTCGCAAGGCCCTGGGCCCGAACCACCCCAAGGTTGGCATCGCGTCGAACGGCGTCGCATGGAGCTCGCTGCAGCTGGGGCAGCTCGAGACCGCGGAGAAGGAGGCGCGGCTCTCGGTGGACATCGCGGCTCAGAGCGGCGGCGAGGACTCACCCATCGCCGAGGACTCACGCGTGACGCTGGCTGCGGTGCTCCTGGCTCGGGGGAAATACGAAGAAGGTGTTCAGGAGGCGCTCCGAGCGGACAAGACGCTCACCGCCGCCGGAGAGCGCGAATCGCTGGCCGCGGTCGCCGCGGAAGCCGAATGTCAGGGGCTCTACGAGCTGAAGCGCGTGGCCGATGCGCAGAAGGCCTGCGACCGCGCGGTGGAGCTCATCGAGAAAGCCGAAGACGTGGATCCGTCGGAGCACTCGCTCGCCTACGAGTCGCGCGGCGCGCTGTACCTGAACCTCGGGCGCCCCGCGGATGCGGAGAAGGAGTTCAACCATTCTCTGGAGCTGCTCACGAAGGGGAAGTTCCCGACGCTGATCCCGAGGACAGGACTTGCTCGCTGCGCGATGGAGCGCGGTGATGCGGCGAAGGCGAAGGCGCTGCTCGGAGATCCGAAGAGCGGCCTCGGCGGCGCGGACGTCGCGTGGCGTTCGGACGCGATGTTGCAGGCGGGGCGGATCGCTCGTGCGCTCGGCGACGAGAGCGGCGGGAACAAGCTGCTCGATGAGGCGGAGGAGATGCTTGGACCGGACCCCTCCGGCTTCGCGCCACTCCGGGCTCGCATCGCGAGCGCCCGCGCGGTGAAAGTGGGGCAGGCTGGGAGCCCATGAACGAAGAGGCGCGCATCTTCGCGAGGACCTGGCAGGACGCGGTCAGCTCGGAAGGAGAGGAGTCGGCGCGCGCGTTCTGGGTGGATGCGTCGGGACATGCCGCGGACTTCGGCGTCACGCCGAGGCGCTTCGCGGAGTTCATCGCCGCCCGGGTGAAGACGGAGCCGGAGCTCGCCGCTGCGAGGCCTCACGCGGCTGAGCTGTTGCTCGCGTGCGCGTGCCTGGATGGGAGCACCAGCGCGATGAAGTCGCTCGATTCGGGGTACCTGTTGCCGCTTCGTGGCGCGCTGGGATCGAATCAAGCGAGCCACGACGATGTGCTGCAGCACGTCCGCGAGAAGCTGCTGATGGGCAGCAACCCCCGGCTCGCGACGTACTCCGGCCGCGGAGATCTCCGCCGGTTCCTGAAAGCGGTCGCGGTGCGCACGATGCTGGACAGGAACCGCGGCCAGCGCGAAGAGCTCGTCGAGGAGACGTTCTTCGAGAAGCTCACCGCCGCGAGCAACCCCGAAGCGGAGGCGCTGCGCGCGCGGTACAGGGCGGAATTCAAGGCCGCTTTTGCCGAGGCGCTGACGTCGCTGCCCGAGCGCGAACAGCTCTGGCTCCGGCAGTACCACCTCGACGGCGTGAAGCTGGAGCGGCTCGCGGCGATGCACGGCGTCGTCGCCTCCACGGTCAGCCGGTCATTGGAGAAGACGCGCACGGCGCTCATGAAGCGGGTGCGCGAGGCGCTCATCGATCGCGGCATCGGCTCGCAGGACGTGGACAGCGTGCTGCAACTTCTTGGCAGCAGGATGAGCCTGCCGGAGACTTGACGCGCATGCGGGGGCTCAAGCCGCTTCACTGACACGGAACCGGATCGCAGAAGCCCCACACGCCCCGGCCTTCGCTCTTCGCGGTGGTCTGCGTGGAGAGGAACTCGTCTTTGCGCGCATCTCCGGCAGGCGGAATCGAGAGCACGCACGCGAAGCCTCGCTCCACGAGGAGCTTGTTCACCTCGTGCCCATCCACGCTCACGTACGCGAGCAGCCGCCCGAAGCGGTCCTTGCACTGCGCCTCGTCGTACTGGAGCGACACGGTCTTCGCGTCGACGAGCGATCGATTGAAGTCTCGCGCCTCAGCGCCGTAGCAGTCGTTGTGACCGTTGGTGATCTCCGGCGTGTCGACGAGCAGGTAGCGGATCTTCTCTCCCGTCGTCAGCTGGATGGTGTCGCCGTCGACGACGTTCTCCACATCGCCGGTCGTTGGACCACAAACGGATGAGCTGCCGCAGCCGCAGAGCAAGAGCAGCGCGCAGCTGAAGCCGAACCTCACTGACACGGCGTGTTCGCCGCGCCCGGGGTGCCCACGTTGATGCCCGCGTCGTCGTACGAGCCCGCGTCCGACGGGCAGAACGCGGCCGCGTTGTCGTTCGCCACCGGGTCCAGCGAGCCGGGATCGAGCTGCGTGGAGACGCCGCCGACGCTGCCGTTGTACGTGACGGAGTCCAGCACGCCTCCGTCTCCGAGCGAGAGCTTGATGATGTGCGGACCGGTATTCGAGAGCGAGAAGCCGAACGTGGAGAGCACCGGCGGCAGCCCGCCGTTCACCGACGAGTCCGCGTTCTTCGCGAAGAGGACGTAGGAGCCCGCGACGGGATGGATGCAGGCGGGAGAGCTCAGCGTCGTGGACGACGTGGTCTCGTTCCCCAGCTTCACGCCGTTGAGATCCACATCGCCCGGCACATAGACCTCGAACCATTCGCCGGTCGTGTCGGAGACGAAGTTCGGATCCGGCATCAGCTCCGAGATGACGACATCCCCGACGACCGGGCTCATCAGCGGCCTCGTGGCGCCGGTGTCCGGATCCACGCAACTGTTGCCATTGGGTTGCGCCACGCACGCGGTGTTCGCCGCGCCCGGAGTGCCCTTGTCGCCGCTCGCGTACGTCTGCGTCGCCGCGCAGAAGTTGGCCGGGTCGTCGTTGAGCGATGAGTCCAGCTTCTGCGGCTCGAGCTGACTCGAGAGTCCGTCCTGCTCGGACGCCCACTGCACCGAGTCGATCACCGTGCCGTCCGCGAGCGCGACGCCGGCGCTGCCGCTCGTGTTCGCGAGCGACATCGTGAACTTCGCCGTCACCGGGAGCGACCCGCCATCG
>JBJMQN010000072.1:0-4068 GCA_045802665.1 Myxococcaceae bacterium
ACCGCGCGTTCGGCGTGCTGTGGCTCGGCGCGCTCGTGTCGAACATCGGCACGTGGATGGAGACGGTGTCGATCGGCATCTTCGTCACCCAGACCACGGGCAAGGCGGGTTGGACGGGGACGGTCGCGGCGCTGATGTATCTGCCGGCGTTCGTGTTGGGACCGATTGGCGGGGCGCTCGCGGACAGGTTCGATCGGAAACGCTACGTCGCGACGGGCACGGTGGCGCAGTTCCTCCTCGCGGCGGCGATGACGACGCTCGCGTTCACCGGACATCTCAGTGTCGCGGCGATTGGCGTGCTGGCGATGCTGGCCGGGTGCGTGTCGGCGTTGGCGAGCCCTGCGTTCACCGCGCTGCTGACCGACATCGTCGAGCGCGAGGATCTGCACTCGGCGTTCAGCCTGAACTCCGCGCAGTACAACGTGGGGCGCGTGCTCGGGCCGATGCTCGCGGCGCCGATCCTGGCGTACTTCTCCGTGGGCGCGGCGTTCGCGGTGAACACGATGAGCTTCGTGGCGGTGCTGCTCGCGATCGCGGGGCTCGGGGTCATCCATTCGGTGCTGCCTTCCCATCCCGAGCCGCTGCTCGAGGGCATCCGGAACGGGGTCCGGGCCGCGCGCGAGGACAAGGGGATTCTCTTCGCGTTGTCGGGGACGCTGGTGATCGCGGTGCTGATTTCGCCGTTCATCGGGCTGGTGCCGGTGATGGCGATCAAGGTGCTGCACGGCGGCGAGAAGGAGTCCTCCCTGCTCGTGAGCTGTCAGGGGCTCGGGGCGGTGAGCGCGGCGCTGGTGGCGGGGTCTCTGGCGGATTGGCTGGGGCGGCGCAGGATGCTCGAGTACTCGGCGATGGGCGGCGGCGTGATTGCGGCGCTCTACTGGATGTCGCCCAGGTTCGTGTTCGCCGGCGGGGCGCTGTTCTTTCTGGGCGCGGCGTATCTGCTGATGATCACCGGCCTCAACACGGTGGCGCAGACCCGAGCGCCGAACGGGCTCCAGGCGCGTGTGAGTTCGCTGTTCAGCGTGACCCTCGGCGGCGGGTACGCGATCGGGGTGCTCGCACAGGGCTGGCTGGGGGATCAGGTCGGGCAGCGGGCAATCGCGGTGGCTTGCGCGCTGCTGTTTCTAGGCGTCGTCTTCTGGGCCCGCGCCGCGCTGCCCGAGCACCTCGCCGCGATGGAGGGGACGGGAGCGAGCATGGCGAACGAGGCGACACGTCCGGTGCCGACCCTCGACGGTCCTGCTGACCCGGCGACGCTTCACGACGAGAGCTGAGAGGTTTTTTTTCCAAAGGGCTGACAGGATTTTTCTCTGAGGACTCTCTCAAAGGGGTGACAGGTTTTTTTTCTTCCTGAACCTCAAGAAGTGAGAGGCGTGGAGATTGCTCGAACCCCCTTCATCGGATCGTCGATGGGGGTGGTGAATGGCACGAGCAGTCCGGATGTACTCGCAGGATGGCGTCTACTTCGTTTCGGTGCGCACCACTCAAGCGCGGCCCTTGTTTCGGCCGTCTGCAGAGGTGAACGAGCTCGTCGGTGGAGTCTTCGCGCGCGCGGTCGAGCGGTACGGGATCGAGGTTTTTGGCTTCGTTTTCCTGTCCAACCATCTGCACCTGCTCGTCCGAGTTCGAGACGGTCTGCTATCCCGGTTCATGCAGTACCTTCTGAGCAACATCGCCCGAAAGATCGGCAAGCTCGTGGACTGGCCAGGCCGGTTCTGGGACGGGCCGTTTCATGTCACCGAGGTCCTCGACGACGGCGCGATGATTGCGAGGCTTCGGTACATCCTCGACCACGGGGTGAAGGAGGGCCTCGTCGCGAAGGTCACAGATTGGCCTGGGCTGAGCTGCGCGTCGCAACTGCTTGGGGAGCGGAGCCGTTCGTTCCGATGGTTCAGCTGGGCGAAGCGCTGGCTGTCCGGAAAGTTGCGCCGCGACCTCGCCGGCCTGCTCGATGACGACCTCGCTGAAGAGGTGACACTCACGCTTTCTGTTCTGCCCATCTGGCGCGAGCTGTCACCGGACAGGCAACGTGAGGAGGTTCAGAAGCTCATCGACGACATCGAGCGAACCGGCGCCTTGACCCACCCGAAACCTCTCGGTGTGGCAGGTGTGCTTGCACAGGATCCCCACGCACGTCCCATTGCACCGAAGAAATCCCGCCGCCCGATCTGTCACGCCAGCGATCCCGAACTCAGGAAGGATTTCATCTCCCGGTATCGGGAGTTCGTCGCCGCGTTCCGCCGAGCGTCCGAACGATTCCGGCGAGGGGATTGGCAGGTTCCTTTTCCCGCTCTCGCGTTCCGCCCGCCGGCATACTTATGCCAACCGGAACAGGTCGCCGCGGCCGCATGAACCTGGTGAGCAGAAAAAAGCCTGTTACCCCTTTTTTTTCCACCCGGCCATTCGCGGCGCCATCCGTCCGAATCACCACCGGGCTCTGAACCCAACCGAGGCAGTCGCGGTCCAGCCCACCTGTTGGGTGGTCGTGCTCGGGTTTCGGAGGTTCACGAATTCTGCGCTCAGATAGACCGGGCCGAAGCCCGCCTCGACGTCGGCGCTGAACGTGGAAAAAGCCTCTGGGACATTTGACTGGGTCAGGTAGAGCGGGAGCCAGCGGCCGGTGAAGACCAGACGGGTGTCGCGGTTGTCGAATGCCGCAAGTGCTACCGATGGACCCGCCACCAGCGAGGTGCTGTCGCGGCGGTCACTGCCGATGGTGGTCGTGAGTTGGCGATAATCCGCCGCGACGCCGAAGCCCAATCGCCCCAGCCAATAACGCACCGTCGGTGACGCCCGGAGGTGCGAGAGCGAGGCGTTCCCGCTCAGCTTCGTGAGGTACTGCGCGGGCACCATGATCTCCACGCCCGACGGCAACCCTCCATCCCACGGCGGCCTCCCGAACAGGCCAATGCGCGCCCCGAGCGACACCCCGCCCAGAAAGTCGGTCAAGTCCCCGTCGCCGCTGCCCAAAAGCGAATACGTCCCCCCGCTCGCCGCCGCCCAACCCGAAACGTAATTGCGGTTGAGCGGATCCTCGCCCATCGCTTCCGCCCCCTCGATCTCCGCGAGCGCACGTTTGTGCCGCTCATGCTCCTGATCGATGGACGCCTGGAGCTTGCCCTCCGTATCCGCGCGGCGCGCCTGCTCCGCCTGCGACTCTTCCTCGCGGACGCGGTCGTACTTCTCCCGCCGGCCGCGCTCCACTTCGTCGATCTCGGCGATGCCCGCCCGCCGTTCCTGCTCCGCATCCTCGCGGGCCTTGCGCTGCTGCTCCCACTGTTCACGCCGGGTGAGCTCGCCCTGGCGGGCCTGCTCGAGCTCGGCGTTCGCCTTTCCTTCGCGCTCCTGCTCCGCCGCCTCGAGCTCGCGCTTGCGCCGCTCGGCCTCCTCCTTGCGCTTCTTCCGCTCCTCCTCCGCCTTCGCCTCCGCCTCCTTCTGCCGCTGCTCCTCGGCCTCTTTCTTCTGGCGCTCCACATCCTCGCGCTGGGCTTCGATCTGGTCGCGCCGCTCGCTCTCCTCGCGCTCGAGCCGCTCTTTGCGTTCGCGCTCCTCCCGGTCGAGCTCATCCTGCCGCTTCTCGTCCATGGCGCGGCGCGCCTTCTCCTCTCGCTCGAGCCTGTCCTGCCGCTCGGCCTCGGCGCGCTTCGCGGCCTCCTCCTCGTGCTCGAGCCGCTCCTTGCGTTCACGCTCCTCGCGATCGCGGGCATCCTCCATCGCCGCCTGCGCCGCCGCCGCTCGCTCCGCTGTCTCCCGCGCGTCTTTCGCCGCCCGCTCCCGCCGCTCCTCGTCCTCGCGCTTCGCCCGCTCGGCGCGCTCCTCCGCCTCGGCCTCCGCGCGATCTCGGCGTTCGAGCTCGTCGCGCTCCGCACGCTTGCGCGCAGCCTCTTCCGTCGCGCCGCGGGCCTTCGCCTCCGCCTCTTCGCGCTCGAGCCGTTCTCGCTCCAGCAACGCGCGCACCTCGCCGTCGAGCTGGTCGGCGACGCGCTTCTTGCGCGCGGCCTCGACCCGCGCCAGCGCCACCTCCTCGGCCGTCGTCGACGCCCGAGCCTCCACCTCGAGCCGCTGGGC
>JBJMQN010000073.1:0-8069 GCA_045802665.1 Myxococcaceae bacterium
CATCCTGGAGGTCGCGGACGTCTTCGTGGTGAACAAGTCGGATCTCGACGGCTCGGACCGCACGGTGCGCGAGCTGCGTCAGATGCTGGAGCTCCGCCACGCCGTGAAACCGCCCCTGGATCACGATCACGCGCACCGCATGCTCCACGCGCCCGACACGACGAAGCTGGAGAAGGCGCCCTCGGAGGAATGGGAGCCGCCGATCATGAAGGTCGTCGCCGCGAAGGACTCCGGCGTGGACGACCTCGTGAAGAAGATCGACGAGCACCACGAGTGGCTGACTGCGACGGGCAAGCGCGGCGAGAAAGAGCGCACCCGCGCGGCGATGCAGTTCGTGTCGCTCTTGCGCGAACGGCTGCTCAAGAACGCGCTGTCCAAGCTGGAACGCGAGAAGGGCAACCTCGACGAGGTCGCCGGGCGGATCGCCGAGCGGAAAGCGGACCCGTACGCGCTCGCCAAAGAGCTGGCGGACAAGCTGGAGGCCTGAGTGGACACGGCGCTTGAACGGGTTCAGAGCCTCGAAGCTCGAATCGGACAGGAGCTGCCGGACAAGAAGTCAGCGCTCTCCGCGATCACCCACAAGAGCTACTTGAACGAGCACCCCACCGAGGGCCAGGAGGACAACGAGCGGCTCGAGTTCCTCGGCGACGCGGTGATCGATCTCGCGATCAGCCACAGGCTCATGGAGCGGTTTCCCAACGCGAAAGAGGGCGAGCTGTCCCGGCTCCGGGCGCTGATCGTGAACGAGGACGGGCTCGCGCGCGTGGCGAAGCAGCTCGACCTTGGAACGATCTTGCTGCTCGGGAGAGGCGAGACCATGGACGGCGGCGCGGAGAAGCCGTCGCTGCTCGCGGACGCGCTGGAGGCGGTGATCGGCTCGCTCTACAAGGCGTCCGGGATGACGGCGGTGCTGACTTTCGTGGACCGCCACTTCAAGGACGCGCTGGAGGGCGTGGCCGAAGGGCGCATCGGGCTCGACTACAAGTCCCGGCTGCAGGAGACGGCGCAGATAAGGCTCAAGCAGATGCCGCGTTACCGGGTGGTGACCGAGACCGGCCCGGCGCACTCGAAGGTGTTCGAGGTGGAGGTCTCCATCGGCGAGCAGACCTATTCGCGCGCCACCGGGAAATCCAAGAAAGAGGCGGAGCAGGCGGCGGCGAAGGCGACGCTTTCAACGCTCGACGCACAGCAGGGCCCTGACGGCAAAGTTCCTTGAAACCTGGGCAGGGCCGGATAAGGGTCCGCCTGGCCGGTTTCAACGCCTGTCGTGAAGGAGCACCCGCTTGAAGACTTCGATCCGAATTTCCGCGCTGATCGTCGCACTGGTCCCGCTGTTCGCGCTCGCGCAGACCCCGCCCGCTGACGCGCCGGTGCAGAAGAAGGCGCCCGCTGCGAGCAAGCCGCCCGCCGCGCCCAAGCTCGGCAAGTTCACGAAGATGGCGCAGGACGGCAAGGACCTCTACGCGGACCTCGACACGAGCATGGGCCACATCGTCGTGAAGCTCTTCAGCAAGGACTCGCCCAAGACGGTGCAGAACTTCGTGGGCCTCGCCACCGGCGAGAAGGAGTGGATCGATCCGCGCAGCGGCGAGAAGGTCACCGGCAAGCCGCTCTATGACGGCGTCATCTTCCACCGCGTGATCCCGAACTTCATGATCCAGGGCGGCGATCCCACGGGGTCCGGCATGAGCGGCCCCGGCTACAACTTCGAGGACGAGTTCCAGAGCGGCCGCAAGTTCGACAAGACGGGGATCCTCGCGATGGCGAACTCGGGCCCCAACACCAACGGCTCGCAGTTCTTCATCACGACCCAGCTGACCCCGCACCTGAACAACCGGCACACGATCTTCGGCGAGGTGGTCTCCGGCTACGACGTGGTCGAGAAGATCAGCGGCACGCCCACCGGCCCGGGGAACCGCCCGACGACGCCGGTCACGATCAAGCACATCGCGATCAGCGACAAGGCGCCCAAGGGCGCGGCGCCGGCGAAGAAGTAACGGAAAGAGGAGAGAGACCATGGGAATGATGGACGAGGCGAAGGCTGGGAAGGATCTGTACGCGACGTTCGACACGACGGAGGGCACGGTCGTCGTGAAGCTCTTCAGCAAGGACGCGCCGAAGACGGTGGAGAACTTCGTCGGGCTCGCGACGGGCGAGAAGGAGTGGACGCACCCGGCGAACAACGAGAAGAAGAAGGGCACGCCGCTGTACGACGGGACCATCTTCCACCGCTGCATCTCGGACTTCATGGTGCAGGGCGGGGATCCGCTGGGCCGCGGGACGGGTGGTCCGGGCTACCGCTTCGAGGACGAGTTCCAGAGCGGCCGCAAGTTCGACAAGGTGGGCCTGCTCGCGATGGCGAACGCGGGGCCGGGCACCAACGGCTCGCAGTTCTTCATCACGGTCGCGGCCACGCCGTGGCTCAACAACAAGCACACCATCTTCGGTGAGGTCGTCTCCGGCTACGACGTCGTGGAGCGCGTGGCGAACGAGATCCCGAAGGGCGCGCAGGACCGCCCGAAGACGGACGTGAAGATCAAGAAGCTGACGATCTCCGCGACGCCTCCGGCGGCATAAGGTCCCAAAGGGGAGCGGGCGACCAACCTCGTCCGCTCCCGGAGCGCCGTCGAAGAGGTCCGAGCGGGAGATCCGCTCAACGCTCGACGCTGAACGCTCAACGCAGTAAAGCGGCTCCCGTGCCGGAAGCGCATCTCCGGCGGATTACCTCCCGTGGCCTCAACTCCCCAGATACGTCACAGCGGCTTCGCGGCGCTGATCGGCCGGCCCAACGTGGGCAAGAGCACGCTGCTCAACCGGCTCACCGGCGAGAAGCTGGCAATCGTCTCGCCCAAGCCGCAGACCACTCGCAACCGGATCCTCGGAATCGTCACCCGTCCCGAGGGGCAGGTGGCGGTGCTCGACACGCCGGGGATCCACGAGGCGAAGGGCACGCTCAACCGGTACATGGTGGACGTGGCGCTGAATGCGCTCGCGGACGTGGAGCTGGCGATCTTCGTCGTCGAAGCCTCCGAGGGCGCGGGCACGCAGCCGAAGATCGGCGAGGGCAACCGCTTCATCCTCGAACGGCTCCAGAGAGAGAAGAAGCCGGTGATCCTCGCGGTCAACAAGGTGGACGAGGTTCAGAAGGGCTTTCTGCTGCCCCTGATCGCTTTGTACTCAAACGAGTTTCCCTTCGCGGAGATCATCCCGATCTCGGCGAAGACGGGCGACGGCGTGGAGCTGCTCCTGTCCAAGGTGTACGAACGGCTGCCGGAAGGGCCGCCCATGTTCGACGAGGACATGCTCACCGATCAGGCGGAGCGGCAGCTCGTCGCCGAATACATCCGCGAGCAGGTCCTGCGTCACACCCGGCAGGAGATCCCGTACTCCACCGCCGTCCTGGTGGAGCACTTCGACGAGACTGAACGCGAGCCGCGGCCGGGCATCAAGCCGTCGAAGAACGGCCTCGCGGGGCTGGTCCGGATCATGGCCAACATCTACGTCGAGCGCGAATCGCAGAAGGCGATCATCATCGGCAAGGGCGGGCAGATGCTGAAGACGATTGGCTCGGACGCTCGGCGCAGCGTGGAGCGGCTCTTAGGGACGCACGTGTTTCTGGATCTGCGCGTCCGCGTGGAAGAGCGCTGGAGTGAGCGGCCCGAGGCCCTCAAGAAGCTGGGCTACGAATGAAGCCGCTGGTCGCGATCGTGGGCCGCCCCAACGTGGGCAAGTCCACCCTGTTCAACCGGTTGATCGGAAAGTCCGTCGCCATCGTCGAGGACGCGCCCGGCGTGACGCGCGATCGCCAGTACGCGGACGCCGAATGGCTGGACCGGCCGTTCACACTGATCGACACCGGCGGCTACGTCCCGGACGAGAAGGATCCGCTGCTCAAGCAGGTGCGGCAGCAGGCGCTCTTCGCGGTGCAGGAAGCGGACGTGGTCCTCTTCGTGGTCGACGTGCGCGCGGGGATGACCTCCGCGGACCTCGCCATCGCCACCGAGCTCCGCAAGTCCGGCAAGCCCGTCGTCGTCGCGGTGAACAAGACGGACAGCTTGAAGATGGAGGAGGGCGGCCTGGGCTCCGACTTCTTCCAGCTCGGGCTCGGCGGCGAGTTCTTCTACATCTCGGCGGCGCACGGCCGCGGCACCGAGGATCTCCGCGACAAGCTCATCGAGCACTTCCCGGAAAAAGAGCCCGAGCCAGCGCCCTTCGAAGAGGACGCCGACACCCGGCCCATTCGAGTCGCCATCGTCGGCAGGCCCAACGTGGGCAAGAGCACGCTGGTCAACGCGCTGCTCAACGAAGAGCGGATGGTGTCCTCCGAGGTCCCCGGGACCACGCGCGATCCGATCGACGCGGAGCTGGAGTTTCAGGATCGCCGCTTCATCCTGACGGACACCGCGGGCATCCGGCGCAAGGCGACGATCGCGCAGAAGGTGGAGCAGTTCGCGGTGGTGGGCTCGCTGCGGATGATCGACCGGTCCGACGTGGCGGTCGTCGTGATGGACGCCACCGAGCCGGCGGTGGAGCAGGACGCGCGCATCATCGGCCTGACCGAGGAGAAGGGCCGCGGCCTCGTGATCGTGGTGAACAAGTGGGACAAGGTCGCGGACAAGGCGAAGGAGAAGGTCTTCCGCGACCAGCTCAAGACCTCGCTCAAGTTCGTGGAGTACGCGCCGGTCATCTTCACCTCGGCGCTCAAGGGCCAGAAGGTGGAGAAGGTGCTGGAGGTAGCCAAGCTCCTCTACCAGCAGTGGCAGTTCCGGGCGCCCACGCCGATGCTGAACAAGCTGCTCAAGCACGTCACCGAGCACCACCCGATGCCGTGGTTCGCCGGCAAGCCGCTCAAGCTCTATTACGTCGCGCAGGTCTCGGCCGCGCCGCCTACGTTCGTGTTCACCTGCAACCGGCCGGAGGGCATCCCGGACCGGTACAAGCGTTACCTCACGAACCAGCTCCGCGAGACGTTCGATCTCCGCGTTCCCATTCAGATGTTCTTCCGGGAGCGGCCCGGGAAGGGCAAGCGCAGCGCGAGGCTCGGCGAGATGGTGGGGCGCAAGCGCGGCGCGAAGACCGGTCGCAAGCACAACAACAAACGCGGCTGAATTCGAAGGTTGAAACAGCCCCCTCCCACCTCTAAGGTGCGCCGCCTTTTTCCGGCGCTTTTCCGAGGCGTCCGCAGGAGTCGAATTCGTGTCTGACAAGCTGACGCGCAAAGAGCTGAAGCAGCCCGATGCGTTCCAGGCCGCAGGTGCCCAGGCCAGTAGCTGGTTTCAGGAGCGGCAGAAGGCGATTGGCGTCGCGGTGGCGGTGGTGATCGTCGGCGGGCTCGGTATCGGGCTCGCGAGCTACCTGTCGGGCCGCGGCGAAGAGAACGCTTCGAAGGATCTCGGCGCGACGCTCCGCAAAGTGGACCGGCCGGTGGAAGAGAAGCCGACCCCCGGCGACCAGAACGAGACCGAGGAGCTGCCCCCGTTCAAGAGCCAGAAGGAGAAGGACGAGGCCACCGAGCAGGCGCTGGTCCAGTTCCGCAAAGACCACGGCGACACCAGGGCGTCGACGACCGCGGAGCTCAAGCTCGCGCAGGCGCAGTTCCGGCTCGGCAAGTTCGACGAAGCGCTGACCGGCTACGAGGACTACCTCAAGCACGTTGGGACGGATGAGCCGCTGCGGGCGTCCGCGCTCGAGGGCAAGGGCTACGTCTTCGAGGCGAAGAAGGACTACGAGAAGGCGCTCGCTGCGTTCGAGGAGCTCGGGCGCGAGAACAAGACGCCGTTCCTCGAGGGCATGGGCCCGTATCACCGCGCTCGCGTGCTCATCGAGATGGGCAAGAAGGACGAGGCGGCGAAGGAGCTCTCCAACATCCCGACGCAGTTCCCGCAGACGGCTGCCGCGCGGCTCGCTCAGGAGCGGCTGTCTCAGCTCGTGGCCTCGGGCGTTGCGCCTCCGGTCGTCGCGCCCACCCCCGTCGCCACCGACGCGGGGTAGCCGGCTCATGCGCGCCCCGAAGGCTCCCGCAATCCGCAGTGACGCGAAGGCCTCGTCTGATCCGGTGCGCGCCGAACGCACGCGCCGGAAGACGCGCCGGGGGCTCTCCGAGGTGGAGGTCCGAAAGGCGAGGCAGATCATCGCGGAGCCCGCTCCGTCGCCTTCGAGCAGCCCGCGCAAGCTTCGAAAGCTCGCGGTGATCGCCGCGCTGCCCATCCTGTTCGGCTGCGCGTCGGTGCCGCTGTATTCGGATCCGACGTCGAACGAGAAGGGGCGGCCGCTGCCCATCCAGGTCTACGACGTGGACTGGACGGTGAAGCTCGTGCCGGATCAGTTCTGGGAGTACGCGCCGCGCGAGCCCGCCTCGCCGTCGGTGGATCCGGAGACGGGCCGCATCATCGCGCTCACCCGCGACGGCTACGTCCGGTCGCTCAGCCCCGAAGGCAAGATCGAGTGGGAGTTCAAGGCCTCGATGCCCTTCAACGCCGCCGCGCTGGTGCATGACGGCGTCGTCTACGTCGCTGGCGCGGACGGTTTTCTCTACGCGCTCAACGGCCGGACGCTGAACAAAGACGGCGAGCTGCTCTGGAAGTACAAGGCGGGCGAAGAGCTCGCCACGACACCGGTGTTCGCGAACGGGAAGATCCTCGTCGCGTCCGAGACCGACGTGCTCTACGCGCTGGACGCGAAGACCGGCAAGTGGCTGTGGCAGGCGCGGCGGGACATGCCGTCCGGCTTCACCATCCGCGGGACGGCCACGCCGCGCGTGACGATGGGCGTGGTCTACATGGGCTGGGCGGACGGCACGCTCACCGCGCTGGATCTGAACGACGGGACGACGAAGTGGGAGAAGGAGCTCGCCTCGGCGGCGGCGCAGTTCGCGGACGTGGACACGAGCCCGGTCGTCGACGACAGCGGCACGGTCTACGCCGCCTCCTACAAGGACGGCATCTACGCGCTGAGCGCTGACAACGGCGATCTGCTCTGGCACACCGTGGCGCAGGGGCTCACGTCTCTGGTCAGTCGCGGGGACGTGCTCTTCGGCGCGGGCGACGGCAAGGTCGTGGCGATCCACGCGAAGACCGGCCAGACGCTGTGGACGCTGGAGATTGGCAACCGGTACGCGCGGATGCCGCTGCTCGTGAAGGGGCTGCTCATCGTGCCCACCAACGGCGCGCTGATCTTCGTGGATCCGGTGACTGGCCATTCCCGCGTCTCCTGGGATCCGGGCAAGGGCGTCTCGGCGACGCCGGTCTGGGCGGACTCGCGGCTGTACGTGCTCTCGAACCTGGGGCACCTGTACGCGCTGGATCTCATCGGGCGCCACGGGTAGCGGATGCCGAAGCAGGTCCGCGTCGTCGCCGCGCTGATTCCGGATCCGGAGAATCCGTCCCGTTTCCTCGTGCAGCAGCGGCTCCCGGGGAAGTCCCGGCCGCTGCTCTGGGAGTTTCCGGGCGGGAAGGTGGAGGCAGGGGAGACGGACGAGCAGGCGCTCGTTCGGGAGTGTCGTGAGGAGCTGGCGGTCGAGCTGAAAGTCGGCGCGCTTCGCTGGGAGACGGTGCACGGCTACCCCGACCTCGTGGTCGCGCTGGCGCTGTACAGTGCGGATCTCGTCTCGGGCACGCCCCAGCCGCTGTCATGCCACGCGCTTCGCTACGCCACCCCCAAAGAGATGCAGGCGCTGCCGTTCTGCGAGGCGGACCTCCCGCTGCTCGACGAGCTCGTTCGCGCCGGCCGCTGAGGGCGCCGTGATCCGCCGCACGTTCCAGCACATCCCGGGGGTCGGGCCGTGGCGTGAGAAGGATCTCTGGGCGAAGGGGATCCTCAACTGGGATCTCTTCCCGAACGCGGGCGTGCCGGCGATCTCGAAGAAGGCGGACGAGGTCGCGAGGCAGCGGATCGCGGAGGCGCAGAACGCGCTCGACCGGCGGGATCTCAAGAGCATCGGCGCGCTGTTTCCGCCCCGCGAGCACTGGCGCCTCTACGGCGAGTTCGCGGACGAGGCCTGCTACTTCGACATCGAGACGGACGGGAAGGGGAGCACGCAATCTCCGACGGTGGTGAGCCTGTTCTCGGAG
>JBJMQN010000074.1:0-2586 GCA_045802665.1 Myxococcaceae bacterium
CCGGAGGTGACGGCGGCAACGGCGGAAGTGTGATCTTCGTCGCGGACGAGAACCTCACGACGCTGCTCGACTTCCGATACCTGCAGCATCACCGGGCGAAGAGCGGCGAGCACGGGATGGGCAGCGACTGCAACGGCCTGTCCGCGGACGATCTCATCCTCAGGGTTCCGGTGGGAACGATCCTCCGGGACGCGAACACTGGCGAGACGGTCGCCGATCTCTCCACCAACGGAGAGCGCGTGGTCGCGGCACAGGGCGGGCGCGGTGGCCTCGGGAACATGAACTTCGCCACGTCCACGCGGCAGACGCCACGCTTCGCGCAGGACGGGACCAAGGGCGAAGAGAAGACGCTGTTCCTGGAGCTGAAGCTGCTCGCGGACGTGGGGCTGCTCGGCTATCCGAACGCGGGAAAAAGCACGCTCATCAGCCGCGTCAGCCGAGCGAAGCCGAAGATCGCCGACTACCCGTTCACCACGCTGGTCCCGAACCTCGGGTTGGTTCAATACAAGGACAACCTCTCGTTCGTGATGGCGGACATCCCCGGGATCATCGAGGGAGCGTCCGATGGCGCCGGCCTCGGCACGCGCTTTCTCCGCCACGTCGATCGCTGCCGAGTGCTGATCCATCTGGTGGACCTGTCGACGGAGGGCGGAGGCAGAGAGCCGTTCCGCGACTGGGCGATCTTGAATGGCGAGCTGAAGAAGTATTCGGCGGACCTCGCGAAGAAGCCGCAGGTGATCGCGGCGACGAAGCTGGATCTGCCGATTGCGAAGGAGCGGCTGGAGAAGTTCCGCGCGCAGATGGCGAAGCGGGGCCACCGCGTGTTCGCGATCTCGGGTGCGACGGGAGAGGGAGTGCCAGAGCTGCTCGATGCAGCGGCGCGCGTGCTCTGGGGAAATCCACTGGACTGGGGCGACATCGCCAGGGCGCCGAACATCGACGATGTGCTCGAGCGCCTCGATGAGCTCGCGCCCGCGCCTGAAAATCCGGCGGCTGTTCCGGAGCTCGAGAAGAAGAACTTCGACGAGCTGTCCGAGGACGAGCTCGAGGCGCTCACCAATCCGGATCCACAGCAGGCCGCGAAGAAACAGCTCGAGCTCGCGGCGATGGGAGTGCCAACCGCGCGAAGGAAGGCAGCGCTGAGTCCGGAGAGGAAGAAGGGGGGCTCTGTGTCTCGGAACGGGCCCACGCAGAATTCTTCGGCGAAGAAGCAGAAATCTTCCGCGCAGAAGGGTTCGGCGAACAAGCCGTCGAGCGCAGCAGCGAAGCGGTCTCCAGCGAAGAAGCCCGCAGGATCGAAGCCGGCAGGATCGAAGCGAGCAGGATCGAAGCAGGCAGGATCGAAGCAGGCGAAGGGCGCGGCGAAGAGCTCTGCCGGGAGCGCTCGCGGTGCGAAGTCCTCTCGATCGAAGTCGCGCACCACCTCTCGCCGGAACCGCCGTCCACTCATCACCACGCGCCACCCGGTGCGGCGGCAGTGAAGCGCCTACGCGGCGGCGGCCCGCGCTACGAGAACGCCGAGCCTCCCTCTCCGGATGAGTTCGTCGTCGACGCTCGAAAAGAGAGGGTCGAACGCGTGGTCTCGCTCCGCACGCGAAACCTGTGCGTGGTGCTGGATCGTCTCGAGGACAGCTTCAACATCGCGGCGGTGCTGCGCACGTGCGAGGGGCTGGGCATTCAGGAGATCCACGTCATCCAGAACCCTGAGTACCCCTTCGAGGCGCACCAGAAGGTCACGCAGGGCTGCGAGAAGTGGCTCGAGATCCGGAAGTACAAGAGGTTCGCGGACTGCAAGGCCGCGCTGAAGGCCCGCGGGTTCGAGCTCTGGGCGTCAGCGATTCGCGAGGGCGCGACGAAGCTGTACGAGATGCGGTTCGATCGGAAGATCGCGTTCGTGCTCGGGAACGAGCGCTACGGCGTCTCGCAGGAAGTGCTCGACGGTGTGGACGGTGTGTACTGGATCCCGATGCGCGGCTTTTCGCAGAGCTTCAACATCTCCGTCGCCGCCGCGATGACGCTCTCGCACGCGGTGATGTGGCGGATTCAGCACGGCGGAGAGGCAGGCGACCTCGCGCCCGACGAGGCGAAGGCGCTGCGCGACCACTTCGTGAAGCTCTCCGTGAAGCAGGGCAAGCGAATCTACAAAGACCTACATCCGATGAATCCCGCCGCGCCGCGAACGTCGGAAGGTTCTGAGGAGTGAACGACCACCATGTTTGCTGAGACCGCCATCACGCTGATGCTGCTCCTCTCCGCCGATGGAGGAGTCGCGAAGCCGAAGCCCACCGCGTCGAAGCTGTCCTCGCCGAAGACCGCGGTCGACGGCGGCGTGTCGCTCGGAGGCAACGCGAAGGCAGGTGCTGCGCTGACGATGGCAGTCGATGGCGGCGTGGCCGATGGCGGCATCAAGAGCGCCACCACCGACGCAGCGAAGTCCGTGAAGCCGGTCGTGAAGGTGGCGATGGCGCCGGACGTGAAGGCGCTCGTGGACCGGATGCAGGCGTTCTACGAGAAGACGGCGGACTTCACCGCGAGCTTCCGTCAGGACTACCACTACAAGGCGTTCAAGCGGACCGCGACGTCGTC
>JBJMQN010000075.1:0-7094 GCA_045802665.1 Myxococcaceae bacterium
TCGCTCTGGGCGGCGAGCACCGCCGGGACGTCGCTGGTGCGCTGCTCGAGCTGCGCGAGCTCACCTTCGGTCTGCAGGTTGTCCACGGGCAGCGCGATCTCCTCCGCCACATCGATGCCGGTGAGCGTCTTCAGCGCGCGCTGCGTGTTCGCCACGAGCGACTCCGAATCCGACAGCGTCTGCTTGTTGCGCTCCACTTCGGCGCGAGCGCGGAGCACTTCGAGCTCGGTCACCGCGCCCGCCTTGTAGCGGACGTCCTGGAGCTTGAACTGCTCCTCGGCCGTCGCGAGCGAACGCTTGGTGGACTCACGCACCGCCACCGCCGCCGCGTACGCGTAGTAGGTCGTGGACACCTGGCGAACCACCGCGTCGTGCACCAGCTGATCGCGGTAGCCAGCGCCCTCATCTGCAGCGGCGAGCGCGGAGGTGCGGAACCAGCGGGTGGTGTCGATCAGCGGCACCTCGAAGCGAAGCAGCCCGCTCAGCTGGTTGTGGGGAACCAGCGCAACCTTCTCGCGCGGATCGGCCGTGGGATCGATGACGATCTTGGGGATCAGCGCTTCGTACTGGTTGTACGTGTAGCTGCCCTGCGCCGTCAGCGAAGGCGCGAGCGACCACCACGCCGCCTCCAGCTCGGTCGCGGCGCGGTGCCGCTGCTCCAGCGAGATCTGCCGGTCCACGTTGTTGGATTCGGCGGCCTTGAGGAGCTCGCCCAGGGTCGTCGCATGTGCTGCCACCGCGGTGAAGAAAACCGCGGCCATTGCTGCGCGTTTCACTTGCTCACCTCAGCCTGACTCCCAGGCTCTGAAGAAGCGGCGGCCGTCTTGTGCAGCGGAGTCGCCTCCCGGTACTCGACCGGAACGTCCGTGCCCTTGCCGAACCGACGCCAGAAGAACTTCGAGATGTCGTCGAACCACGAGTACGCCACCGGCACCGCGAGCAGCGTCAGGAGCAGCGACAGCACCTGCCCACCGACGACCACGCCCGCCGTCGCCTTGTTGAACCCGGAGCCCACGCCCCGCGCGGTGATGAGCGGCACCATGCCGGCCACGAACGCGAAGGTCGTCATCAGAATCGGACGGAGCCGGTCCTTGTTCGCCTGCAGGATCGCCTTGAGCCGCATCTGCTTCATCAGCTGGCGGTGGACCCCGTTCGCATCCCCTGCCCCGCGCACCTTCTTCAGCGCCGCGTCGATCTGATCGATCGTGAGCAGCCCCGAGAGCCGGGCGATCAGCACCTCGCGCAAGGTCTCGAAGTTGGCGCGGAGGTTGATGCCAACGAGCGCCTCCTCCAGCTTCGGCTCCCACTGATCGCGCAGGCCGTTGCTGTGATCGATCTGCAGAATCGCGTTCTTCTTCACGACGCCGAAGAGCACGAAGATGCCGAGGAAGCTGTAGAGGTCCAGCGCCTGCTTGAAGATGATGATCGACGCGATTGCGAACGGCAGGGTCAGCGGCAGCGAGATGAGGATCGTGATCGGGTGCAGCCACGATTCGAACTGCGCCGCGAGGATCAGGTACATGAACAGGAAGGAAGCCAGCAGGCCGAAGATGAACGACAGGCCCGTCTCCTTCATGAGCTTCGTGGTGCCCTGCGGCTTGATCGAGAAGCCCTTGGGGAGGTTCTCGTCCGCGATGGCCTTGTTCATCGCCTCGGCCAGCGCGCCTTCGTCCGCGCCCGGGGTGCCGTTCGCCATGAAGGTGACCTGGCGCTCGCGCTGGTAGCGGTTGATCGTCGTCGGGCTGCTGCCCGGCGTGAACTTCACCACGTCCGCCAGCGCCACCATGCCGACCTTGCGCGACGGCACGTTGATGAGCCGCAGCGCGTCCTCGTTGGTGCGGTACTCCGCCGTCGCTCGGAGGCGGATGTCGTACTGCTCGCCGCCTTCGGAGTAGTTGGAGACCTTCTGGCCGGCCACGAGCAGCTGCAGCGCCTGAGCGACGTCGAACACCTGGACGCCCAGGTCCGCCGCGCGATCGCGATCTATCGTCACGCCGAGCTCCGGCTTGCCGGTGACGAGCGTGGTGTCCACGTCCACCGCGTTCGGCACGGCCTTGAGCCGCTTCATGATGTTGTCGTTCGCTTCGGTGAGCCGGTTAAGATCCGGGCCCGCGAGCAGGATCTGAATGCGCTGCGTCGCCTGACCGCCGCCGAACTCGTTCACGTCCGCGACGTTGACGCGCAGGTCCTTGGGCAGGGTGGGCAGGATCTTGTTCCGCACCACGTCCTTGAACTCGTTCTGCGTGATCGTGCGCTGATCCGGCGGCACCATCTTCACGTAGATGCGCGCCTGGTTCGGAGTCTTCGCCGGATCGTCGCCCACGGTGAGCAGCGTCGCGGTCACTTCCGGGAAGCTCCGCAGCAGCCGCGCCACGCGCTGACCAACGAGCTCAGTGGCGGCAACCGAACGGCCTTCCGGCAACCGGACGATGACCTCGAACTGCGCGCGGTCGTCGATCGGGAGGAAGCCCTTGTGCGCCGCCTTCGCCAGCGGGCCCATCGAGAACAGCGCGAGCAGGCACGCGATCCCGATGATCCACCGGTGCCGCATGGAGAACGCGAGCAGCCTGCCGTAGCCGGATTCCACCGGGCGGTAGAACACGTCCACCAGCCGCTCGAGCATGGACTTCCGATGATCGCCCGCGGCCTTCTTCTTGAGCCACTGAGACGCCAGCATCGGAGTCAGCGTGAAGCTCACGAACAGGGACACGATGATGGAGAAGCTCATCGTGATGCCGAAGCTCGCGAGGAACCGGCCGGGGATGCCCGCCACGAACGCAATGGGCAGGAAGACCGCGATGAGGGAGAGCGTGGTCGCGAGCACCGCGAGGCCAATCTCCTTCGTGCCCGCGATGGCCGCTTCCTTCGGCTCCATCCCCTTCTCTTCAATGTGCTTGAAGATGTTCTCGAGCACGACGATCGCGTCGTCGATCACGATGCCCACCGCCAATGCCAGCGCCAGCAGCGTGATGCTGTTCAGCGTGTAGCCGGCGATCTTCATCAGCGCGAAAGTGCCGATGATGGAGGTCGGGATGGCGAGCGCGGCGATGATCGTGCTGCGCACGTTGCCTAAGAAAATGAGCACGATGATCGCGGCGAAGAGCGCGCCCAGCACGAGGTGCTCCTGCACGGCCTCGGTGCCGGTCCGAATCACCGCCGAGCCATCGCGCTGGATCTGAAGGTTGTAGCCCTTGGGGAGCTCCTTCTGGATCTCCGCGAGCCGGTCCTTCACCCGGTCCACGACGGCGACCGTGTTGGTGCCGGACTGCTTGCGCAGCGCGAGCAGCACCGTGCGGTCCTCGTTCCACATGGCCGACGTGTCCTGATCTTCGACGCCGTCCTCCACGGTGGCGATTTCATCCAGGCGCACCGCGCGGCCGTTCTGCTCGCGGATGATGACGGCCTTGAGCTCGTCGATGGACTCCACGCGGCCCTTCACGCGCAAGGTCACGATGTCGCGGCTCGTGTCGAGGCGTCCGCCGGGGAGCGTGATGTTCTGCGCGTTGATCGCGGAGCCCACCTCTCCCGCGGTGATGCCGAGGGACTTGAGCTTCACCGGATCCACCAGCACGTTGATCTGACGCTTGCGGCCGCCGATCAGCACCGCCTGGCCCACGCCGTCCACGGCTTCCAGCCGACGTCGCACGATGCGGTCCGCGATGTCGGTGATCTCCTTGACGTCCACCTGCTTCGCCACGCCGCCCACTTCGGTCGAGTTGCCGGCGGTGGAGGCGTTGAGCGCGATGTACAGAATGGGCTGCGCGTCGGGATCGAACTTGAGGACGATCGGCGGATCGATGCCCTTGGGCAGCTCCGCCATCACCATGTTCACCTTCTGCTGAACCTCTTGCACCGCGACGTCGGTGTTCTTCTCCAGGATGAACTGGATCACGACCTGCGAGGTGCCCTCGGAGCTGTTGCTGCGCAGCTCGTCGATGCCGCTGATCGTGTTGACCGCCCCTTCGATCTTGTCGGTGATCTCGCGCTCGATGTCCTGCGGCGAGGCGCCCGGCTGCGTGGTCATCACGACCACCGCGGGGAAGTCGATCTTCGGGAACTGATCCACGCCGAGCTGTTTGTAGAAAACACCGCCCACGACGAGGATCACGATGGAGAGCACCGTCGCGAAGACGGGCCGTTTCACGCACAACTCAGCGAGCCATTGCATGGTTCAATTCTCCTTGCCGATGTCCGGTCACTGAATCGCGCTGCCGTCGTGCAGCCCCGGGGGAGGCTTCACGATCACTTTCTCGCCCTGCTGCAGGGGCTCCATCACCGCGACGCGGCCGTCCTTCTCCACGCCTACGCGCACCACCATCTCGTACGCCTGACCTTCCCTGGCGAGGAACATCCGCTTGATGGTCCCGTCCGTCTTGATCGCGGAGGCGGGCACGGTGGGCTGCTCCTCTTCACCGGTCAGCAGCAGCACCGTGCAGAACATGCCGGGCCGAAGCGCGCCGTCGTCGTTCTTCGCGAAGGCCTCGACGATGAGATCGCGGGTGTTCGCGCGCAGCATGGGCGAGACGAAGCGCACCGTCGCGGGGAAGTCCCGGTCCGGGTACGCCGCCACGTGGACGTTCAGCGTCTGGCCTTCCTTCACCTCGCTGACCGCCGCTTCGGGGACGCTGATCGTGACGCGCACGGGGTTCACCGAGAAGACGGACGCGACCTTGGAGGGCGGCTGCACGAACTCGCCGACGTTCACGAAGCGCTCGCCCACCATGCCGTCGATGGGCGCGCGGATGATGGTGTCCCCAGCGAGCTTGCCGGCGAGATCCGCCTGCGCCCTCGCCGCGTTCGCCGAGTAGAGCTGGGAGGTGCACGCGGTCTTCTGCCGCTCGTACTCGGCCTTCGTCATCGCGCCCTTCTGGAAGAGCTCGTCGGCGCGGGCGCAGTCCTGCTTCGCCTGCTCCACCTGCGTGTCCGCCGCCTTCGACTGAGCGGACGCCGCCGCGGCCTGGAAGCCGGCTGCGCGCGAGTCCACCATCGCGAGGATCTGGCCCTTCTTCACCGGCTGCCCACGCTCGACGTAGGTCTGGGTGACGCGGCCGGAGACGTTCGCGGCCACCTCCGAGCTCATGTCCGCGTTCACGCTGCCGGTGAGCGTCAGATAGCGCGGCATCTTCTGATGCTGCACCTCGTCCGTCTGCACCTTCACCGGCGGGACCGCCACGGTCTGCGGCTTGCTGTCGCCGGCCTCCTGTTCAGCGGGCTTGTGGCAGCCGGCCGCGCCCAACAGGAGCAGCGAGGCGGAGAGAAAGGAGATCGTTGGTCGCATAGGGGAGCGCTTTTTTTCGGGGAAGGGTTTCAGCGGCTGCGGGAGCGGATGGGACGGGGTCTGGACGGCGGGGCTGACAACGCGCGGCAGAAAAGTTCGACCAGCTCTTCGAGGTAGTGGCGCTGTGAGGACGCGGAGAAGCCCTGCTGCTGAAGATGGGCGAAGAAGGCCCGGGTCTGGAGCGCGCCGATGATCGCGAACGCCGCGGTCTCGGTTTCGCGGGCTTTCACCAGCCCCTTCTCACGCGCGGCGGCGAGCCAGTGGGCCCACGCTTTCATCGCGAGCTCGGGCGGGCGCGCCTTGTTGAAGACCTTGTCGTGAGGGATGCCGCTCTCGCGGAGCGCCATCATGCAGGGGATGACCTCGGCCATGAAGTCCGAGATCATGGAGAACAGGCGCAGGAGCTGATCGCGCAGGGTCCCTTCGCCGGGGCCCTTCTGCAGCTCCTGCAGCCACTGCGGATTGGACGGCGGGGAGAGCGCTCGGAGCATCAGCTCGTCGCGGCTGCCGAAGCGCTTGAGCAGCGCGGGCGCGGTCACGCCCAGGGTGGCCGCCACCTGATCCAGCGACGCCTTCTGCCCGTGCGCGAGCACGGTGTTGCGCATCGCTTCGAGGATCTGATCGTCGCTGATGAGTCTGGGGCGGGCCAAAGCGGGTTCGTTAGTAATGGATAACTAACCAACGCGCAACCCGATTCGAGATGCGCCTTCCAACACACGCGGGCGGGTCGTCGCTGCCCCACCGAGCGGCTTCGAGTACGAAGCATTCTGCAACCCATGAAAGTCATTACGTGGAACGTCAACGGCATCCGGGCGCGCGAAGCACAGGCGCTGAAGCTCGTGCAGGACGAGCAGCCCGACGTCCTCTGTCTGCAGGAGGTGAAGGCCTCTCCCGAGCAGGTCCCGGCGTCGCTGTGCGAGCTACCCGGGTACTGGTGTTACTGGCACGGTCACAAGGGCTACTCGGGCGTAGGACTTCATCTGAAGAAGGCGACGTTTCCGGAGAAGCCCCCGTTCGCGCATCCCGACTTCGACGACGAGCACCGGATCGTGACCGCGCAGATAGGCAACCTTCACTTCGCGTCGATCTATGTACCCAACGGCGGCAAGGACTTCCCGGCGAAGGTCCGCTTCATGGAGGCGATGGACCGGTTCATCGCGGACGCCACCGCGCGCGGCATCACGCTGTGCTGGTGCGGCGATCTCAACGTGGCGCGGCTACTCGTGGACGTGCACCCGTCGATGCGGAAGCCGGATTCGATTGGTCAGACGCCCGGAGAGCGCGCGATCTTCGAACGCTGGCTCTCGCACGGGCTCACGGATCTGCACCGCAAGTTCGTTCCAGACGATGACCGGCTCTACACCTGGTGGGCGCCGTGGCGGAACATGAAGCAGAAGAACGTGGGCTGGAGGTTGGACTACGTGCTGACGAGTCCAGAGCTCACCGCCCGCGCGAGCTCCTGCAAGGTCGTCCGCGAGTTCGGCACCAGCGATCACGGCCCGGTGATCGCCGAGTTCGCCTGACCCAGCTGGGGCGATATGCGTGTTCCACTGGAGCGCGGGTGCACCACCGCTGACCACGTAACCGCCTGAGATGAGCGGCGACTTCTCTGGCGCCCATCTTGCTGAACCTCTCCGGCAGCGGCACTTCCCCGGAGATTCCATGAAGCCCCTTTCGATTGCAGCGATCGCGTTCGCGGCGGCGGTCTCGTTGGTTGGATGTGGCCTCGGCACGGCGGATTGGGAGGGCGCCAACGATCCCACGCTCGGTAGCTACGACGAGCCGCTCACGACCAGCGCCGGCGCGGCGACCTGCA
>JBJMQN010000076.1:0-6359 GCA_045802665.1 Myxococcaceae bacterium
CACCCGCAGCGTGACCTTCTCACGATCGAAGTACTCCGAGAGCGGGATGACGAACTTGCGGCTCTGTCCCACCAGCTCCTTGAAACCCTGGGTGGTGATCTCCCGGTTGTCCTTGAGGTGCTGCACGAGCCTGTCTCGCAAACCTTCCAACGCGGCCTTCGAGAAGTAGAGCTCGTCGGACACCTTCACCGCGGAGCCCTCGGATATCGCAACCTTCAGCAGATCCACCACCCGGGGCGGGGGCAGAGACAGCCTGGCCGCAAGCTCGTTCACCGTCGGCGGGGAGAGCCCGGCGGCGGACAGCTCCGCGGAGAGCTTCGCGCGTGAGCCCTCTTCGTTCAGCGTGAGGCTCCGGCCGCGGCCTTTCAGCCGGAAGAGCTCGCCGGCCTGCTCGACTTTTCCGCCCTCCAGCAGCGCAGTGGCGAGGCGCGTGAAGGTGCGCGGATCCAGCTCGGCGGAGAGCTTCTGGCGGAGCTCCTCGCGGGAGAGGCCCTCCTTCATCGGATTCTGCTCGTGAAAGCTGCCGATGAGCGCGAGCGCCCGCGCGACCATCCCGAGGAAGACGTCCTGGTGCAGAAACCGCCGCTGCTCCTTGTCCACCAGCACCGCCTGCCCGCGCGCGCCGAGCAGCTCCAACGTCCGCTGCAGCGTCTTCTGCGGCAACGCCGCCCGCGCGAAGAGCTCCTTCTGCGAGAGCCCTCGATACCCGGACTGCCGGAGCAGCCACGACACCCGAGCGTCCCCGTCCCCCTCCGCCAACGGCTTCAGCACCTCGGAGGCCCCGCGGCGCCGTTTGGGAGGCGTGATGGTCAGCAGGCGGCCGCCCGCGACCGTGGTGCCGCGCCCCTCCAACGCCCTGCTCCCGCGCAGAATGAAGCGCTGACCCGGAAGCGCGGCGACGTCGTCGGAGAGCCGGAGCTGAGCGAACGCGGTCTCGCCGGGGCGAAGCTCCTCGAGATCGATCAGCGCGACGGTCGCCTCGACCTGAATCGTGCCGAGGTGAAGGAGCCACTTGCCGCGCTTCTTGAGCGCGCTCGGAGCGGAGGGAAGCAGCGAGAGCTCCACATCCAGCATGCGCGTGGTCGGCAGCTCCTGATGGCGCGTGAGCACCATCCCGCGCTTGACCGCCTCGGGCTCCACGTCCGTCACGTTCACCGCGACGCGGCTCCCGGCCTGAGCTTTCGGACTCTGGTGTCCGTGAATCTGCAGCCCGCGAACGCGGAAGGGCCCTTCGATGCCGGGCAACAGCGACACCTGCTCCTCGAGCGCGAGCTGCCCCGACAGCAGCGTGCCCGTCACCACGGTGCCGAAGCCCTTGATGGTGAAGACGCGGTCCACCGGAAGAAACGCAGGGCCTTCGGAGGAGCGTTCGGGCAGCTCGGTGAGCGCGTGCGCGATGGCCTTCTTCAGCGCGTCCAGCCCCTCCCCCGTCTTGCTGCTGCAGGGAACGATGGGCGCGTCCTCGAGGAACGTCTCGGAGCACAGCGCCTTCAGATCCTGCGTGATGAGCTCCAGCCACTCGATGCCGAGCTCAGGAAGCAGATCCGCCTTCGTGAGCGCGATGACGCCCTTTCGAACCCCGAGCAGCCGGCAGATGTCGAGGTGCTCGCGGGTCTGGGGCATCACCCCTTCGTCCGCCGCGACGACGAGGACGACGACGTCCACGCCGCCCGCGCCCGCCGCCATCGCTTTGACGAACCGCTCGTGGCCGGGAACGTCCACGACGCCCGCGACGACACCGTTGCCAAGGTCCAAATGAGCGAACCCGAGCTCAATCGTGATGCCGCGCTTCTTCTCTTCCTTGAGCCGGTCGGTGTCGATCCCGGTGAGCGCCTTCACCAGCGACGTCTTGCCGTGATCGATGTGCCCCGCGGTGCCGACGATCATGGCGAGAGGTCAGCCGAGCTACGCGCCCGCCTTGTCCGGATCCGCGTCGAACCGGCTGTCCTCGGTGACCTCGGCGTAGTCCCAGGGGAACACGTGAAAGTCATCCGTGACCACCGCCGAAAAATCCGGCTTGAACCCATGAGGCCGGGACAGCAGCGTGAGCGTGCGAACCTGTTTGCACCCCACCTTCTGGGCGAGCGTGACCGCGAGTTCCAACGTGTCGCCCGAAGCCGCCACGTCATCCACGATCAACACGCGCCGGCCCTTCAGCTCCTTCGGCATCTCGCCATAGAGCCTGGGCGTCGCGCGATGAGCGTTGTCCCGGCTCCGCCGGCTGATCCGCACCGGGAAAAACTCCGCCTTCAGCGCCGAGGCGATCGCCCCGCCCACGAAGACGCCGCCGTGCGCGACCCCGACGATCGCGTCCGGGTTGAACTCGGCCTTCACCTCGCGAGCGATGCTCTGCACGAACCTGTCGAACTGCGCCCAGGTCAGCTCGCGCACGCGACTCTTCGGCCCGGAGCGATCCATCCCCAGCATCTCCCGCGGCGCCTCGGCCTGCGGCGCGAGCACGATGCCCGGCGGAATGCTCCGCAGCGTCTTCGCGTCCTTCGGCTTCTTGCTGGAGGTGGGCGCGGCCTTCGCAGCGGGCCGCTTCGCTTTGCGTTTGAGCTTCAGCACAAAAGGGACTCTCTCAGAAATCAGGGCACGCACGCGGTGAACGTCACCGCCGAGCCATCTTTGGCCAGAAGGCGCGCCGCATTCGCGCGGCAGGTGAGGTTGGTCGCGCACGTGGTCTGCCCTTCCACGCACGGCTCGAGGCACACGCGGCCGGTTCCGGGCGACGGCGGCAGCAGCTCCGCGCACGCGTTGCTCTGGCATTCGCCATCGGACGTGCACGGATCGCCGCCGATCTTCGAGCCGAACGCCGCGCTCCGGCATCGGAGTACGAACGAAGACGAGGTCGCCGAAGGATCGGAGTCCACCGTGCAGAGCGGGAAGTTCGGCGGACAGTCGCTGGCCTGAGCGCAGGAGGGCGGCGCGCAGACCTTCGCGGACACGTCGCGGTCATCCACGGTGTTGAGGACGCCATCGACGCCCGCGTTCACGTTGAACGCGGTGACCGTGCACGAGGGCAGCGAGAGGGAACCGCCATCCGAGAGCGAAGTGACGCAATCGCCCGCGCTTGCGCACGGCGCGGTGCAGATGCCCGGACGGAACGCGCCCCGGCTGTCTCTGCGGTTGCAGAAGCCCGCTTTGCAGTCCGAGTCGGAGATGCAGCTCGCGCCAATCTCGTTCGAGCCGATGGGCAGCTGACAGGTGCGGAGGGCCTTCGCGACTCCGGCCTCGCTGGTGACGCGCAGCCTGCAGAGCATGCCGGAGGCATAAGCCGCGCACTGAGCCGCATCGTCACACGCGGGCTTGCAGCCTGAGATCGTCGTCGGGCTGTACGGCGGGATGGTGACGTCCGACGCGTTGTCGCAGAACCCCTGACGGCCGCCGACGGTGCAGTCGGTGTCCGTGCTGCACGCGGCGAAGCAGAACAGCTTGTTCGCCCCGAGCGACAGATCGTTCGCGCACAGCCCGCTCCGGCACTGAGTGTCCGCGGTGCACGGCGCGTAGGCCACGCCGGCGTCACCGCCAAAGCGGCACGCGGTGCTCACCTCCGAGAATGTGGACGGATCCACGAACGGCGCGCAGGACAGGCCCGGCTTGCAAGCCGATTCGGCGGTGCAGACATCTCCGTAGCCGTTGTTCGGATAGCACAGGCCGTACTGCCGGCCGTTGAAGTCGCCGGGATACGGATGGCAGGTCTCGCCCGTCGCGCACGAGGGCGCGGAGGGGTCGCAGAAGGCCTTGCAGGAGGAGCTCTGCGCGTTGTCCGGCACGCACTGCAGATTGGGCTGGCAGTTATTGTTGGAGCAGTTCTCTTTGTAGAACTTGAGGCCGTTGAACGGCTGGCTGCACACGCCGAGCGGCGCACCGCTCTCGAACACCAGCGACGCGGTGTCAGAGAACGTGAGCTTGAGGCAGAGCTCGTCGGTGGCGCAGTTCGGCGTGTAGAGGTTGCACGAGCGCAGGCACTTGGTGCTCGCGCCGCCCACGTTCACGCAGATGAGGCCCTGGTCGCAGGAGACCGCCGCGCTGCAGGTTTGACCCTCGCCCGCGCCTTTGCAGACGCCGTTGAGGCCGCAGCTCAGGCCGGTGGGACAGTGCGCGTTGGTGCGGCAGTGCACGCAGGAGCCGCTCGTGGGATCGCAGTAGCCGGGGCCGGGAGGCGCGCACTGATCGTCGCTCGCGCACTGCACGCACGCGCCCGTGGCGTTGCACACCGGGTGGTCAGCAGGGCAGTCCGCGTCGCTGCCGCACTGAGCGCACGCGTAGACGTCCGCGCGGCACTTTCCGGTCGGGCACTCCGAGTCCTTCGTGCACCCGGTGAACCGGCAAGACCCCGACTGGCAGCTCTCGCCAAGACCGCACTCGAGATCCTCCGCGCAGGGAATCGTCTGAGAGCAGAACCCGCCGCGGCAAACGCCGGAGAGCCCCGCCGAGCGGCAGTCCTCAGGCTTCGAACAGGCGACCGGCGCCGGCCCCGAGTCCGGAACTTCCGAGACACCGGAGTCCGCCGGGGTCTGATTCGACGGACAGCCCGTAAGGAGCAGCCCGAACAACCCGATGGCGAGAGCGGAGCGCAAGCGGCGGCGAGCTTACCTCGGGCGAACGCGGGCGGATCTGAAGACTCGTTCAGCGTTCAGCGTTGAGCGTCGAGCGGGCGGCGTCACTGGCGTCTCCGCGAGACGGTCCTGACGCTGATGAGCCGCGAGCGTCGCGCCCTCTCGGCCCACCGGCGCGTTCCGCTACTTCGCGAGCGCCGCGCCGTAGAGCTTCTCTTCGACGATCGCGTCGGCGATCTGCTCCGGGCGCTTTCCGCTCTGCTTCGCCCGGGTGAGGATCGTCTCGATGGTGTCGTAGATCTTCGACGCGCGCGCGTACGCCTTTTCGCGGTCGTAGCCCACGACCTCGGCGGCGACGTTAATCAGGCCGCCCGCGTTGATCGCGTAGTCGGGGCAGTAGGTGATGCCGCGGTCCGCGACCATCTGGCCGTGGCGCGCCTCTGCGAGCTGGTTGTTCGCCGCGCCGGCGACGATCTTCACTTTCAGCTGCGGGATGGTCGTGTCGTTCAGGCTCGCGCCCAATGCGCACGGCGCGAAGACATCCGCCTCCTGCTTGATGAGCTCCGCCTCGCTCATCGCCGCGGCGTCGAAGCGCTTCACCGCCTCGTCCACTCGCGCTTTGTTGATGTCGCTGATGAAGAGCCGCGCCCCGCGCTTGTGCAGCTCCTCCGCGAGCGGCATTCCCACGTGACCCACGCCCAGCAGCGTGACGCGCAGTCCCTTCAAATCCGAACGGCCGAGCGCGACCTTCGCAGCCGCCTCGATGCCGCGAACGACGCCGAACGCCGTCACCGGCGACGGATCGCCGCTCTTGCCCGGCAGGCCCACCACGCTCTTCGTCTCGCGGTTCACCACGACCATGTCGTCGGGCGAGGTGCCCGAGTCCTCGGTGGTGATGTAGCGGCCGCCCAGCGATTCGACCCCGCGCCCGAACGCCTCGAACAGCGCGACGCGATCGAAGTTCCCCTTCGGCAGGAAGATGACCGCCTTGCCGCCGCCGTGAGGAAGCCCCGCGAGCGCCGCCATGTACGTCATGCCCCGAGCGAGCCGGAGCACATCCACAACCGCGTCCTGCTCCGAGGGATAGGTGCTGAGCGCGCGCGTCCCACCGAGCGCAGGACCCAGCTTCGTCGAATGGATGGCCACCAGCCCACGCAGCCCCGTCCTGTAGTCCGAGATGAAGTGGAGGCCTTCGTAGCGATCGTTGAGCAGCGTGTCGAAGTAGTTCATGCGCGGCGGCCAATTAAGGAGATCGCCGGAGCCTGTCAACGAGCGGCCGTTTGTGCGGCGCGTCAGAGCGGGATGCGCGTTGACGCGACCGGTAAGCGGAGCGCATCAGGCAGCGGCTTCGCAATAGCTGCGCAGCCACGTCAGCCGGAGCGCGAGAGTCGCGTCCTCAACCGGGAAGCTGAGCGATGAGCCCGCGAATCTCCTCAGCGGGCACCGTGTACTGCGTGCCGCAGAAGTCGCACGTGACCTCCGCCTTGCCCTCTTTCGCGAGCAGGTCCTCGAGCTCCGCTTTACCGAGGGCGGAGAGCGCGCCCAGAACGCGCTCGCGGCCGCAGCGGCACTTGAAGCGCACCGGCATCCGCGAGGTGACTTCCACATCCGCGCGATCGAACAGCGCTCTCAGGACTGCCTGCGCTTGATGAGCTCGCGGTTCATCTCGGTGCGAAGCGCGATCTGGATCGGCAGATCCGTCTTCATCAAGGACGACACGGCGGTGGTCGCGAGCTTCGGGAAGCGCTCCACGAACTGGTGAATGAACGGGAACGCCGTCCTCAGCATCGTGGAGTC
>JBJMQN010000077.1:0-7606 GCA_045802665.1 Myxococcaceae bacterium
CAGCGAGCACGATTCCGCAGGGCGTGAGCGAACGCGCGCAGTCGGCGATCGACTCTCCACCGCTGCGAAACTAGAGCCCGCCCATCGCGCGGAGCTGCTCGCGGCCGGCGCGGTCAGAGCGATCGTCTGCTCGCTGGAGCGCCTTATCCTGTGGCGGCGCCTTGATCCGATCCGCCTTCTGCAACTCGGTAGGCGCCCATTGATCCCGCTTCTGCTCGAGCTGGGTGAGCCGCTGGAACTGCCGATCCGTCGCTCGCCCGTTCACACCGTGTGCGGCGACCACGAGCAAGGCGGCGGCTACGATTGCACTGCGCATGCGAAGACAATTCGCACTCGCTGCAAGAACGTCCACCCGGCGCTAAGGCAATGTCACCTTCGCCGATGCGGCGAAGCGCTTCGCGTACGTCTGCAGTTTCTGCGCGTTGTCGGCGCCCAGTCTCGCCAGCAGCTTGCTCGTGGGATCCAGCGCCTCGCGGGTTGGATCCTTGAACGCGAACACCAGCCCCTTCGGAACGACCTCCACCGGCCCCGCGTCCACCTTCGCGCTCACCACCACTCCGAGCGCCTTCCCGAGCGCCGAATCGAACGTCGTCCCCGGCCGTCCAACTTCCCGGTAGAGCTGCTCGAGCGCCGGCTTCAACTTCCCGTACGCCGCGCCGAGCTCGTCCGCGTCGATCGCGGTAATCGTCTCGGTGAGCGCGTCGTAGCGCCGGTAACTGGAGGCGGCGATGAAGCTCTTGCCCGCGCGCGTCTCCACCTCGAACGGCTGCGACGGCCGGAGCTTCGGAAACAGCTGCAGCCAGCTCTCGCCTTCCGACGCGAGCTGCACCGCGGCGACGACCTTCCTCAATACGCCTTCTTCACCGATGAGCTCCGCGAGCCTGGGCGAGAGCGACTGGAGGAGCGACTTCGCATCCGTCTCCGCTCGAGGAATCGACACCTCGGCAGGCGGCGGCGCTTCGACGACCGGCGCGACGACGGCAGGCGTCTGCGGAAGTTGCGGCTGCTGGCTATTTCGCCAGAACCAGATCGCCGGCAGCGCGAGCACCACGAGCGCGAGCGCGCCGATGAGGACCATCACCCACGGTTTGCGCGGTCGCTCTGACTCGGGCGGGATGGATTCCGGGGTCTGCAGGGGCTCGTTCATAGAGGGAAACGCTCTAGCGGACATGGTGGCCGGGAGCCAATGCCATTGCCGGGCCAGCGGCGCTGATGCTTTGGTTCGCGCGCTGGTTCACCCGAGGAGGGGCAACATGATCCGAGGCATTCACGGGCTTCTGTATTCGTCTGATCCGGACGCGACGCGCGACTTCTTCAAGGAGAAGGTGCAGCTGCCCGGGAGCGACATCGGCGAGGGCTGGTGGATCTTCGACTTCCCGGAAGGCGATCTCGGCGTGCACCCGGTGGACAACCCGGCGGACGCGGGCGGCCACGACATCTCGTTCTATTGCGACGACATCGCGGGGACGGTCGCGGGGATGAAGAAACGCGGCGTCAGCTTCACCGGCGAGATCCAGGATCACGGCTACGGGCTCGTCACGTACTTCGAGGTCCCCGGCGGGATCAAAGTGCAGCTCTATGAGCCGCGGTATCAGAAGGGCTCCTCGCGGCCCGCTCCGAAGAAGGCGGCGGCGAAGAAGAAGGCCGCTCCGGCCCGCCGTCCCGCTGCGAAGGCCGCGAAGCCGAAGAAGGCAGCTCCGAAGAAGAAGCGCTGATCGCAAGTCCCCGGAACTCCTCGGGCTGAGCACAGGCGGCAACACCGCACTCGCACCCACCGATAACCCCAGTGCACTCCAACGCTGAGGTTCTCCGATGCCGATCACCGTGCGCAGTGGCGATTCGCTGTCCTCCATTGCAGACCGCATGGGTCTTGGCCTCGAGGAGTTGGAAGAGGCGAATCCGCAGATCGAGAACTTCAATCTGATCTACTCCGGGCAGGAGCTGAACCTGCCCTCGGACTCCTTCGACGCGACTCCGGCTCCGGACTTCTCCGCGCTGGATGGCGGCGACACGGACACCGGGTCCGCCGGCACCTACACGATTCAGTCCGGCGACTCGCTCTCCTCGATCGCGGATCAAGCGGGCGTGAGCCTCGCGGCGCTGGTCGTCGCGAATCCGCAGATCACCAACGCGAACCTCATCTACCCGGGCCAGGTGCTGAACCTGCCCTCTGGCGCGAGCATCCAGGACAGCGCGCCCGTCTCCAACGACAGCCCGGTCGCGAGCGGCGGCGAGAATCCCGCGGACATCGCGAAGCAGTACCTCGGCAACTCGATCGACTCACTGATCGGCCGCAGCGATCTCGATCTCAACAACGTCCCGCGCGACGTCTGCTGCGCGAACTTCGTCTCCGCCGTGTTGGAGAAGGCGGGCCACATCTCGGGCTGGGAGCACGACGACAACGTCGTCAACCTCTTCAAGAAGCTCGGCTCTGACGGCAACTTCGAAGCGACGGATCTCTCCCACGCGCAGCCCGGCGACCCGGTGGCGTTCGACGGTCCGGACGGCGCGTACCAGCACGTGGAGATCTTCGCTGGTTGGCAGAATGGGAAGCCGTTGTTCATCGGATCGAACAACGTGAACCGCGACGGCACCCAGTCGATCACCTACGACAACGGAAGCTGGGCGTACGGCTTCCACGTGATGCACCACGTCGGGTAGTTCGCGCGTTCGATAAGAACGTCCGGCCGCTGGTTGCACGAAGTTGCGGCTGCTGCACATCGCCCACTTCCATTTCCGCCAATCGCGCGTCGCGCGTCAACGACCGGATTGGCGTCCCGTCCCGCAACACTTCTCCATTCGCATGAGCGCGCTCATCTCGCGGACGGCTCGGGGGTTGTCCTCGGGCAGATCTGAGAGAGGGCGTCCCGATGGGATCGACGCGTACAAGATGGTTGATGGTGGGTTTGCTGATTGCTGGTGTCGCATGGGCGAAGGGTTCCGGAAGGGGCGGAGGTGGGGGCGGAGAGACCGAAGCGGTCACGCCTGAGACGGAGGCGACCGCAACGACCACCGACGCGACGGTTCAGACCGACACTGGAACGACGGTGACGACGGGCGGCTCCGGGAAGCAGCGCACCTCGACGGTCGTCAACACGAGCTCGACGACGACGACGACCTCCACCAGCGGCAGCGGCGGCGGACTCCGTCCACTGTCGATGGCGTTCGTGCCGCGGCCGATGGGCGGCGACATCGTCAATCAGGACGCGGCGATCAAGCTGGGCAAGGCGTTGTTCTGGGATCAGCAGACCGGCGGCGACGGCAAGGTCGCGTGCGCGACGTGCCACTTCAACGCCGGCGCCGACAACCGGTCGAAGAACACCATGCACCCCGGACCTGACGGCATCTTCGCCAGCAACGGCGTCACGGGCCCCGGGCAGATCTGCACGCTGGGCATGATCTCCAACGACGATCGCGTCGGCAGCCAGGGCGTCGTGGGCGCCATGTTCATGAGCATCAACAACGATCCGAAGATCGCTGCTGACTCGTGCAAGCCGAACCACACCAGCCCGTTCATGACGGAGCGGCGTGCCACCGGCCGGCAGACCCCGAGCGCGATCGGCGCCGTGTTCAACCGCAACAACTTCTGGGACGGCCGCGCGAACCACAAGTTCAATGGGCTCGATCCGTTCGGTGGTCCGGGCACGACCGCCATCGAGAACGCCAGCCTCGCGTCTCAGGCGGTGGGTCCGCCGGGCAGCGACACCGAGATGTCCTGCGCGGGCCGGCCGTTCAACGGCCCGAACAGCCTCGGCGCCAAGATGCTCGCCCGCAAACCGCTGCAGTGGCAGAAGGTTGATCCGACCGACAGCGTGCTCGGCTCTGATGCCGCTCGCACGATGGGCCTCACCGTCACCTATCAGCAGATGATCGACGCCGCGTTCGCGCCGGTCGTGGCGGACGATCCGGTGAACAACTTCTCGCGGATCTTCGGCCAGGCGATCGCCGCCTACGAGTCCACGCTCATCCCGAAGGACACCAAGGTGGATCACTTCCTCGAGGGCACCGGGACGCTGACGGTCTCCGAGAAGAAGGGCCTCTCCGTGTTCAACGGCAAGGGCCAGTGCATTCACTGCCACGCCGGCGCCGAGCTGACGGACGCGTCGGTGTCCTTCGCGCAGAAGAACGGCCTCATCAATGAGGAAGGCGGCGACCAGGGCTTCCACAACATCGGCGTCACGGACTCCACCAAGCCTGACTCGGATGTGGGCCGCTGGGCGTTCTCGGTGAGCCACGCCAATGCGGACAAGGGCGCGTTCAAGACGCCCGCCCTTCGCAACGTGGAGCTGACCGCGCCGTACTTCCACAACGGCGGCAAGCCGACGCTGGAGGCGGTGGTCGAGTTCTACGACGACGGTGGTGACTTCGCGAACGCCGGCAGCAAGGCGAAGCGGATGAAGCAGCTCGGCCTCGACGACTCGGAGAAGGCGGGCCTGGTCTCGTTCCTCAAGGCGCTGACGGATCCGAACGTGAAGTGCCAGCGCAAGCCGTTCGATCACCCGGCGCTGAGCCCGCCGAATGGCACCGCGCTGATGGCCACTGGCCGAGCCGGAATGGCGAACTGCCAGTAGTTCAACGCACAGCAGAAGAGAGCAATGGCCGGCCCGGTGACCTTCAAGGAGGTTGCCGGGCCGGTCTGCGTCTGATGGATCTGTTGCCATGGCGATCGCAACCACCAACCCTCTGACGGGCGAGACCGAGAAGCAGTTCGAAGAGCTCTCCGACGGCGCGCTGGAGCAGAAGCTCGCGCTCTCGGTGAAGGCGTTTCGCGAGAAGCGGTCCGGCACCCTGGCCCTGCGCAAGGCGGCGATGCTGAAGACCGCGGAGCTGCTCGAGGCGGAGAAGCGGCAGCACGCGGCGACGATGGTGCGCGAGATGGGCAAGCCGTTCGCGGCGGCGGTGGCGGAGGCGGAGAAGTGCGCCCGCGCGTGCCGTCACTATGCGGAGCACGCGGAGAGCTACCTCACGAGCAGGCCGCTCAAGACCGATCTCACTGAGAGCTACATCCGGTATCTGCCGCTTGGGCCCGTGCTCGCGGTGATGCCGTGGAACTTTCCGTACTGGCAGGTGTTCCGCTTCGCCGCGCCGGCGCTGATGGCGGGCAACGTGGGGCTGCTCAAGCACGCGTCCAACGTTCCGCAGTGCGCGCTGGCGATTGAGGATCTCTTCCGCCGCGCGGGCTTCGCGGAGGGCGTTTTCCAGACGCTGCTCGTGGGCTCATCGAAGGTGAAGCGGATCATCGAGGACGAACGCATCGTCGCCGTCACGCTCACCGGCAGCTCGGGGGCGGGCGCGCAGGTCGCGTCGGAAGCGGGGCGGAAGATCAAGAAGACCGTGCTCGAGCTCGGCGGGAGCGATCCGTTCATCGTGATGCCGTCCGCGGATCTCGACGGCGCGGCGAAGGTCGCCGTGCAGGCGCGCAACATCAACAACGGCCAGTCGTGCATCGCGGCCAAGCGCTTCATCGTTCACAAGGACATCGCCGCTGCGTTCGAGGCGAAGTTCATCGAGCACATGAAGAAGCTGAAGGTCGGAGATCCGATGAAGGAGGACACCGACATCGGGCCGCTCGCGACGAAGCAGGGCGTGCAGGACGTGGAGAAGCAGGTGAAGGATTCGGTCGCGATGGGCGCGAAGGTCGCGTTCGCGTCGCAGACTCCGAAGGGCAACGGCTACTTCTATCCGCCGACGCTGCTGACGGAGGTGCCGGTGAAGTCTCCGGCGTGGCAGGAGGAGCTGTTCGGTCCGGTGGCGGTGATGAAGGCGGCGCGCGACCTCGACGAGGCGATTGCGCTCGCGAACGACACGCCGTACGGACTTGGAAGCGCGGCGTGGACGAACGATCCGAAAGAAGAGGCGCGCTTCATCGACGAGCTGGAGGCCGGCGCCACGTTCATCAACGCGATGGTCGCTTCCGATCCGCGGCAGCCGTTCGGCGGCGTGAAGCAGTCCGGCTACGGGCGCGAGCTCGCGGACCTCGGCATGCACGAGTTCATGAACGCGAAGACCGTGAACATCAACCGGACGAAGAAGCACGCCGAGTCGAAGTCCGAATGACGCCTGCTCGCTGAGCGCGCATCAGCGAAGTCAACCCCTGTGCTCTGCCGTGCACAGGCGGATGGCTTGCTCCTGCCTTCCCACATCTGTCAGAACCCGCGCGCTTTCCCTGCTGACTCCCCGGTCGGAGCTTCTCGCCATGGTTCGTCTGTCCCGCGCGGTTCCCGTGCTGCTCTCGTTGTGTGCGTCCGCTACGGCGTTCGCGTCCGCACCCACCGCCGTCACCAACCCGGCGACCAGCGTGCAGGCCAGCTCCGCGGTGCTGAACGGCGCCACCAACCCGAACGGCGAGTCCACCACCGGCTGGTTCCGCCTCGACACCACGAGCCCACCGAGCTGCAACGACTCCTTCGGCACGCGCGTTCCGGGCGTCGCGGGCACTGGCGTCGGCAACGGGACGACGCAGGTGACGTACACGGTGACGACCACCGGCCTGCTCCCGGGCAACACCTACTACTACTGCGCGATCACCTCGAACCCGTCCGGCACCGCGTTCGGATCGATCCTCAGCTTCAGCACGCCCGCGCAGCCGCCGAGCATCACCACGACCTCCGCCTCCAGCGTCACCAGCGGCACCGCCACGCTCGAAGGGACCGTGAACGCGAACGGCGCTTCGACTCAGGCGTACTACCGCTACAGCACCGCCGCGCCGGCCTCCTGCAACACGGTCTTCGGAACGCGCGCGCCGGCGACGGGCGGCACCACCGCGACGGGCAACACCACCGTCAACTTCACCGAGCCGCTCACGGGGCTCCAGGCGGGCGTCACCTATTACTACTGCGCCATCGGCGCGAGCACCGCAGGCACGAGCTTCGGCAACGTCCTCTCGTTCACCACGCTCGTCGCGGCGCCCACGGTCACCACCAACGGCGTCAGCGCGCTCACCGGCACCTCCGCGACGTTGTCAGGCACGGGCAACCCGAACGGCGCGTCGACCACCGCGTGGTTCCGCGTTTCCAGCTCGGATCCGGGCAGCAGCTGCAATGACTCGTTCGGCACGCGCTATCCGTCCTCGGGCGGCGCGAACCTCGGCGCGACGACCGGCAGCGTGGGCTACACGCAGGGCGTCACCGGGCTCGCTCCGGGCACGCTCTATTACTACTGCGCCATCGCGCAGAACTCCGTGGGACTCGGCTTCGGCTCGGTGCTCACGTTCACGACGCCTTCGGTTCCTTCCGTCACCACCAACCCGGTCACGAACGTCACCGCAACTTCCGCGACCTTCAACGGCTCCGCGACGCCGAACCTCGCCTCGACGAACGCCTACTTCCGCTTCGACAGCGTCAACCCCGCCGTCTGCAACGACACCTTCGGAACGGTGGCGGGCGGGACGAACATCGGCTCGGGCACGACGCCTCAGGCGTACACCGCGACGTATGGCTCGCTGCTTCCCGGCACGACCTACTACTACTGCGCGTTCGGGAAGATCTCCGTTGGCTCGTGCTTCGGCTAGCTCCTCACGTTCACCACGCCTCCGACCGCGCCGTTCGTGTTCGTCGATGGCGCGTCGAACGAGACCGGCACCAGCATGACGCTGACCGCCGAGGCG
>JBJMQN010000078.1:0-2285 GCA_045802665.1 Myxococcaceae bacterium
CCCGCCGCAAGCTGACCCTTCGCGAACGCCGTAGGCCAATCCTGCGCGAGACCCATCACCTCTCCGGTGGACTTCATCTCCGGCCCGAGGATCACGTCCACGCCCGCGAACCGCGCGAACGGGAACACGGACTCTTTCACCGCCATCTGCCGCACTTCGATCTCTTCCGGCAGGCCGAGCTCCTTCAGCGTCTTGCCCACCATCACCAGCGCCGCGATCTTCGCCAGCGGCACGCCGGTCGCCTTCGAGATGAACGGCACGGTGCGTGACGCGCGCGGGTTCACCTCGAGCACGTGGATGTTCTTTCCCTGAATCGCGAACTGCACGTTCATCAGCCCGACCACGCCCAACTCTCGAGCCAGCGCGATCGCCTGATCCTTCATCCGCTCCACGAGATCCGGCGAGAGCGAATGCGGAGGCAGCGTCATCGCCGCATCTCCCGAGTGCACGCCCGCCTCCTGAATGTGCTCGAGCAGCCCGCCCACCATGCAGGCGCCGGTCTTGTCCGCGACGAGATCCAGATCGACTTCGATCGCCTCTTTGAGGAACCGGTCGATCAGCACCGGGTGCTCGGGCGACGCGCTGACTGCCTCGCGCATGTACCGTTCGAGATCCGCCTGATCGTAGACGACCTCCATCGCTCGGCCGCCGAGGACGTACGAGGGGCGCACCATCACCGGGTAGCCAATCCGATCCGCCACTCGAAACGCCTCTTCGTGGCTGCGGGCGACGCCGTTCTCCGGCTGCTTCAGCTTGAGCCGTTCGATGAGCTGCGCGAACCGTTCGCGATCTTCTGCCCGGTCAATCGCGTCCGGCGTCGTGCCCAGAATCGGCAGCCCCGCGGCCTCCAGCGGCAGCGCGATCCGCAGCGGCGTCTGACCGCCGAACTGGACGATCGCGCCCACCGGCTTCTCGCGCTGGGCCACTTCCAGCACGTCTTCGATCGTGAGCGGCTCGAAGTAGAGGCGGTCCGAGGTGTCGTAGTCGGTGGAGACCGTCTCGGGGTTGCAGTTGATCATCACCGTCTCGAACCCCGCCTCGCGCAGCGCGAAGGACGCGTGCACGCAGGCGTAGTCGAACTCGATCCCCTGCCCTATCCGGATGGGCCCGCTGCCGAGAATGAGCACCTTCTTCCGATCCGACGGCGGCGCCTCGTCCTCTTCTTCGTACGTCGAATACAGATACGGCGTGTACGCCTCGAACTCGGCGGCGCAGGTGTCGACGCGCTTGTAGACCGGGCGCATTCCGCGGGCCTGGCGCTGGGCGCGGATGTGGTGCTCGGGTTGATGCAACAGTTGTCCAAGATAACGATCGGAGAAGCCGTGGCTCTTCGCGCGGCGGAGCACGTCGTCCGGTACGCGTTCGATGGCGCCGTAGCCCGCGACGCGGTTGGACTCGGCGACGAGATCGCGGATCTGCCGGAGGAACCACGGATCGATCGCGGAGAGCGCGTGCACCTGCTCCACGCTCATCCCGTCGCGCAGCGCCTGCGCCACGTACCACGGGCGATCCGGCCTCGGAATGCGGAGGTTCTCTTTGATGATCCGTTCACGTTCAGCAGGAACGGTGGGCAGGTCCGGCGCCTCCAGCGCGAGCCGGTTCGCCTCCATCGATCGCAGCGCCTTCATGTACGCCTCTTTGAAGGTGCGGCCAATCGCCATGACCTCGCCCACGCTGCGCATGCTCGTGGTGAGCGTCTTGTCCGCGTGCGGGAACTTCTCGAAGTTGAAGCGCGGAATCTTCACGACCACGTAGTCGATCGTCGGCTCGAAGGTCGCTGGCGTCTCGCGCGTGATGTCGTTGCGGAGCTCGTCCAGCGTGTACCCGAGCGCAAGCTTCGCGGCGATCTTCGCGATCGGATAGCCCGTCGCCTTCGACGCGAGCGCCGAAGATCGCGACACGCGCGGGTTCATCTCGATGACCACGATGCGCCCGTCGCGCGGGTTCACGCCGAACTGGATGTTCGATCCGCCGGTGTCCACGCCGATCTCGCGGATGATGCGCAGCGACGCCTCGCGGAGCCGCTGGTACTCCTTGTCGGTCAACGTCTGCGCGGGCGCGACGGTGATCGAGTCGCCGGTGTGCACGCCCATCGGATCGAAGTTCTCGATCGAGCAGACGATGATCACGTTGTCGACGGAGTCGCGCACCACCTCCAGCTCGAACTCCTTCCAGCCGAGGACGGACTCTTCGACGAGGATCGTCGTGTTCGGGCTCGCCTTCAGCCCGGACCGGCAAATCGTCTCGAACTCCGACATGTTGTACGCGATGCCGCCGCCGGTGCC
>JBJMQN010000079.1:0-4055 GCA_045802665.1 Myxococcaceae bacterium
ATCCTCGTCGAGGCGGACCGGGTGATGGACGAGGCGAGGAAGTAGCCGGCCCTCACTCCTTCGGCATCACCGACAACCACGTCGTCACTCCGAACTGCCGCGCGCGCTGAGGATCCTCCGCGACCAGCGCTTCGAAGCGCTTTCGCGCCTCTGCCATGTGGCCGAGCTCATTGTGCGCGAGGGCCTGCATCCACTTCGCCTGAAAGAGGAACTGCTTCGCGGTGTCCTCGAAGCTGTCGTCCACCGGCTTGTCGGTCCACTTGTCGAGGTACTTCTGGCACTCGGCGATGGCGCGTTCGTACTGGCGCATACTGTGCGCCTCTGTGCAGCGGCTGAAGTCGTGGCTCAGGTAGCGGATCTGCGGCAGCTCGCGCTTGCGCTGCTTCGCCTCGGCTTCGTCTTTCGCGAACTCCGCGTCCATCTGGGCGTACTTCTTGTCGAGCTCGGCCTTCTTCTCTTCGATGTCGCGGCGCGAATCGATCACCTGCCGCATCATCATGTCCACCGAGCCGTAGAACTGGCCGCCCGGATACGCCTTGAGGAACTTCTCTCCGCGCTTGAGCGTGTCGTCGTAGTCCTTGAGCTGATACGCGGAGAGGAACGCGTAGTACCCGGCGTATTCGCGCACGGACATGTAGCCGGTGTCGGCGATGTCCATCTTCTCGATCCGTTCCGACTCGGCCTTGAGCTGCAACCAGCGCTGATTTGTCGCGAGCGTGGAGAGCACGCGGATCGCCAGCTGCGCCTTCTTCTCGTTGTCGAGGCTCGGGTCGTTGAGCTGCGCTGACGTCGACTCCAGCTTCTCCTGAGTCGCGGCGGCGTTCGCCTTTCCATACTGCTTCATCCGCTCTTCCAGCCGAGCGAGATCCGCCACCGCGTACGTGAAGTCGGGATCCTCCTCCACCGCCTGGCGTAGATAGACGAGCCTGTCCGCATCGGACGCCGTGGTCAGCGCCGCCGCGTACAACTTGTACGCCTTCACCGTCTTCGTCGTGCCCTTGCGCGCGACCGCATGGACCTTCGTGGGCGCGACGCCGATGAGCTTTGCGACGATCTCGTCCTGAAGCTGGAACACGTTCTCCACGGGCCCCGTCGCCTTCGCGGTGTCGAGCACCTCACCAGTCTCCACGTTCACGAAGCGCGCGGTGATTCGGAGCTGTTTCCCCGCCTGCTGAATTCCGCCGAGCACGATGGTCTTCGCGCCCACCAGCTTGCCGATCTTCGCCGCCGTGGATTCCTCGGTGCCCTTCATCGCCTGCACCGACATCTCGGTGATCGCCTTGTCGATCTGATCCCGCTCCACGACCGGGAGCTTCGCGATGCGCTTGAGATCCGAGAGCATGGTCTCGGCGATGCCGACGGTCAGCCAGCTGAGCGACGGATCGCTGTTCAGGTTCTTGAACGGCATCACCGCGATGGGCGTGGGCCGCTCTGCGGCGAGGACGGCGGTGGAGAGGAGGACTGCGACCAGCGACGCTCGGGCGATCACGGGCGAAGCTTTCCTTTCAGGGTGGGCACCGCCTTGCGCAGCTCCTCGGAGACGGCGTCCTGAAGCTCCAGCAGATCGTCGGTCGGCCGCTCCACTTTCACCGCGCTCAGGACCTCGCCGGTCTCCACGTTCACGAAGCGGGCGTTGGCGCGCATCACCTTGCCCGCCTTCTGGAAGCCGCCCATCACCGCGACCTCCGCGCCGTTGATCTTTCCGATCTCCGCGCGCGTGGCCTTGTCCACGTACTCGCCCTTGCCGAACTCGATCTCGTCGATGTTGAGCTTGAGCTGTCCACGCTCGATGAGGCGAATGGAGTCCTCACCGGAGAAGTCGGTGGTCACCGTCTCGGCCATCGTGTCCTGCAGATAGTCGATCGCCTTGTCTCCCGAGACGTTCTTGAACGGGAGCACCGTGATGCGGATGGGCCCTTCATGCGCGACCTTCGGCAGCGGCGGCGCTTCCTGTTGCGCGCTGCCCACAGGCTTCGAAGGAGTCTCCGTCGGACCGTGACCGCGCGTGGCGAACACCGCGACACCGGCGATCAACGCGACCACGCCAACGGCACCGGCGATCCTCCCGACCTGCAGCTTCGTCTTCGGGACCGAGTCGGCAGCAGGAGCGGTGGCCTCTGGCTGCTTCGGCCGCGCCGCGACGTTGACGCGGAGGTCTTCGCCCGAATCGAGGATCGACCGGGTCTTCTTCTGCTGAAGCCGCGTGTGCTCGGCGGCGAACGCACTTCGCGGCTCGCCGTACAGCACGTATCCCGCGAACGAGAGCGGCTGAGCCGTCGGCGCCAGCAACGCAACTCGAGCGAGCCTGCACGCCTCACCGAACGCCACGCCCGAGAGCGACTTCTCGTAGAAGCGCAGCGCGAAGGTGAGCGCGTCCTCGTCCGCCACCGCCCAGCTCGGTCCCACGAAGTGCCGAGCGCCCCGGAGCAGCAGCGCCGACGCGAGATCCGACACGCCCTTCGCGGTCTCGGAAAATCCCCGCCCGGTGGTCGCGTGACAGCCGTTCGCGAACACGAGCCCGGGCGCCGTGCTGCCCACTGCTTTCCGAACTTCTGACGGCGTGACGAGGCCGTCCGAGAGCACGAAGCCACCGGGGTTGGACTCCGTCGGCTGTTCGATGTGCCCGGCGAAGTGGAGGACCGTGCAGCCCTTGAGCGCCTTGATGAAGTCGTCGCGCTTCGTCGGCCCTTCGAGCAGGGTGACTTTGCCGGTGAAGCCGTCGCGGAACAGCCCGGCCACGGCCTGTCCCTCTTTCATCGCACCGGGCAAGTCTCCGGACGGGTTCGCGACGATCAGCGCAGCCGGGACCGCGGGCAGCTCTCCAGTCAGCGGCGCGACGGTGTCTTCGGTGCGCGCCGCGACGTTTCGTCCCAGCGCGAAGCGGACGCCGACGAACTCTTTTCCGTCGTGCATCAGCTCCCACGGCACCGAGACCAGCGCGTCATCGAGGTGCAGGCGCAGGAAGGTGAGCTTCGTCTCGCGGAGGTGGCGCTTGGCGCGCTCCGACAACGCTCGATCGTAGAGCGCTTCTCCCTGCGCTCTGATGCGGGGCACGTACGACTCCGCGCCGCCGCCGTGCATGAACGTCGCGAAGGCCCGCGTCGCTTCGTCGAGCTCCTTTTGCGTGATGTCCTGCTCGCCGTACGCCTTGACGGTGCCCTTGTCGGCCTCGCCGTCCATCGCGATGACCTTGAGGCCCTTCGGCCCCGAGGCGATGTCGAGCACGAACAGCTGGGGCGCCTTGCCGGTCGCGGACGACGCCGGCATCGCGAACTCGCCGCTGCGGCTCGCGTCCTCCCAGTTGATCCGCACGACGGCGAACGGCTCCGCCTTGCCCTTCAGCGTCAACGTGCCGCGCGGGATGCCGTTGATGCGCCGCTCCGGATTGAGCTTCGAATAGAGCGTCTGGCTGATCAGGACTTCATCGCCCTCGGCGGCGTGAACGACTCGCGCGGCGGTGTTCACCGTGTCGCCGAACACGTCGTTGTTGGCGAGGAAGACGCGGCCGTGGTGGAGGCCCGCTCGGATGTGGATCTGTGGACCGTCGCCGCGGTTGTTCGCCTCGCGCAGCGTCCGGTGCATCTGCATCGCGCAGACGACGCCGTCCGCCGGATCGTCGAACGTGGCGAGGATCGCATCGCCGATGGTCTTGATGAGCTTGCCGCGGTTGTTGTCCACGAGCGGGAAGAGCAGCTCGTTGTGGCGGTGGAGCAGCTTCATCCCCTCCACGTCGCCTTTCTCTTCGAAGTAGCGGGTGGAGCCCACGATGTCGGTGAACAGCACCGTCTGATCGCGGGTGTGCTTCTCCAGCAGTGCGCGTTCGTTGTCGCGCAGCGCGGCGGCGATGCGTTCGCGTTCAGCGAGCAGCTTCTCGAGATCGTCGGTGTTCACGGAACCTTTGGCCCGGGGGAGCTACCGATTACAGCGCATTCGGGCCTGAGACGTCGACCCATCCCGAAGCGTTCCCGCCGGCGCTTCAGGGAAGGTGAAGGACCTTCTTGATCTCCGCCACCAGATCGTCCGGCAGGCAGGGCTTCACGACGAAGGACGCGCAG
>JBJMQN010000080.1:0-2055 GCA_045802665.1 Myxococcaceae bacterium
AGGATCGAGCCCCGGTTCATCGCGTAATAGGCGTACACGTGCACGACGTTGGTGCGGATGAGCGTGCCATCCACGTCGTAGAACGCGCCCTTTTTGAAGGTGCTGCTGCTGTTCATGAGGCGGGCTGCGGCTCTAGCACGCGAGGTGCGGTTGCCGAAGCCGTAAAGCAACTCGCCTGCCTGGGGACAACGGTTCCAGTCGGGTCACCGCTACCGAGGCGGAAGCACGCGGCGCTTCCGCACTGCCTCCGCTCCGCCGAGCAGCGGACGGTGATCGAATTCCGCGACGGGAGGGTTGCGCGCCAGCGGCAGTACGACTGTTACGAGCCGTTCTGACGGACCTTGCCGCCTTCACCGGGCAGCCTGAGCAGCCCCGTTCGCTACAGCCACCCGTGCTGCACGTACCAGCGCCCGCTCTCGCGGATGGACTCTTCCAGTCCTCTCTTCGCGTTGAACCCCAGCAGCCGGTGCGCCTTCTCCATCGAGCAGGTCCACGCCGGCGCGAGAAGCTGCTTCGCCAGCTTCCGGTTCAGCGGCAGGTGCTTACCGGTCGCGTTCGAGAAAACGTCCGCTGCGTTCGCCAGTGCAGTCAGCGCGATCGGCGGAAGAAAGATCGTCCGCGTCTTCACCTTCAGCTCGTCCGCGACGACGTCCTGCAGCCGCTCCATCGTGGTCGTCTCGTCCGCGGCGGAGAAGAACGCCTGGCCCACTGCCTCCTTCTTGTCCGCTTGAAGGAGCATCTGGTCCACCACGTCCTCCGCATCCACCATCGACAGCGGCCGCGGCCCGCCTCCAAGTCGAAGCTTGATCCCCTTCTTCACGATCTTGAAGAAGGCGAGGTTCTCGCGATCTCCGGGCCCAAGGATCCGCGCCGGACGGATGATCGTCGTCTCGAGGCGATCGTTGAAGCTGTTCACGATGCGCTCGGCTTCGACCTTCGACTCGCCGTACCACTCCTGCGGATTGAACGGATCGTCCTCGCGCCGAGGGCGATCTGCGCTCGACGGGCCCGATGACGAGAGCGATCCGGCGTGCACAAGCCGCCTCGCCTTCGCGCGGACCATCGACTCGCACACGTTGCGCGTGCCTTCCGCGTTCACCTGGAAGAACGGCTCGCGCGAGGGAGACCTTCGGATCCCCGCGAGGTGAAACACGATCTCGACGCCCTTCATCGCCCGGTCGATCGATTCCGGCGCTGAAACATCTCCCTCGATCTGCGAGGCGGAGATCGCGTTCAACCCCGCGTCCGCAGAGCGCTTTCGCACCAGCGCGACGACCTCATCACCCCTCTGCGCGAGGCGTCGGCAGAGGTGCGTTCCCAAAAAACCACTTGCACCAGTCACGAGAACGCGCATGGGGTGAGTCGCCGTCTCCCTCTGAAAAAAGCACTTCGGGACTGTTGCTTCACTCGGGACTTTGCTACTCGTTCGCTCGCTCGGAGCTGCTCGACAGCCCGACTCAACGTCCCGTGAGGGGAGGAGACTTACCGAATGGCCGCTAAGAAGTCTGCGAAGAAGCCTGCTGCGAAGAAGTCCGCTGGTGGTGGTGCGAAGCGCAAGCCGAACGCCGCGTTCATGAAGGCGATGACGCCGTCCGCGCAGCTCGCCGAGGTTGTTGGCGACAAGCCCGTTCCGCGCACCGAGATCGTCAAGAAGATCTGGGCCTACATCAAGAAGAACGGCCTCCAGGATGCGAAAGAGAAGCGGATGATCAACGCCGACGACAAGCTCAAGGCGGTCTTCGGCGGCAAGAAGCAGGTCTCGATGTTCGAGATGACCAAGCTGGTCAACAAGCACCTGAGCTGATTTCAGCTCCGTTGCCTGGCCCGTTCTAAAAAACGGGCAGAGCAGCTCGAGGGCCCGCTGGCGCAGAGATGCGCAGCGGGCCTTCTCCTTTTCTGGCCCAGGCTCAGGCGACGAGGCGCGCCGGGGAACGGGGTCGTGAACAGTTGATGCCGCAGACCGCACTCGCTCCATCGACCAGCGAACGTTCGAGTATTTCCGCGGCGATGGCTCCGTGCCGGAGAGGGCAGAAATGCCTACATCCGGGGACGCTA